>JANWHA010000033.1 GCA_025450635.1 Croceibacterium sp.
CCGCATCGACCATGCCTTGCGGGTCGGGAAAGCGCTTGGGATCGAAGCACTGGCAGCCCCACTGGTCCTCGGGCCAGTAGAACCAGTCCTGCACCACGTTGTCGATCGGGATGTGCTGCTCGCGGTACTGCCTGAGCACGCCCACAAGCTGGTCCTGCGTTTCGTAGCGCTGGCGCGACTGCCAGAAGCCATAGGCCCAGCGCGGCATCATCGGCGCCTTGCCGGTGAGCCGGCGATACCCGGCGACGAGCGCGTCCATGTTAGCGCCCGGGACAACGTAGTAGTCGATCGACTTGCCCGCCTCGCTGGCGAAGCTGACCGAATGGCGATCCTCCGGGTCCAACGGATCGGCGTGATAGAGCGCGATATAACCCTGGTTGGGCCGCCATTCGATGCGCAGCCTGACCGGCTTGCCGCTGATCAGCGGCAGCTCGAAATTGTGATACCAGGGGTTCCAGTTCTGCCGCCAGCGTTCGAGCACTTTTGCTCCGTCGGCATAAACCTCAATATAACTTGAGGAATACATTCGGAACTTGTGAACCCCCGATTTATCAGGGGTGTAGGTGCCGTTCCAGACGACCTTTGTCGTCTTGTCGGCAGGCGCTCCAGCAGGCCAGCGCTTGAGATCGCGGATGTAGGGATAATCGATAGTCGGCTCGCCCCGGCCCGCCGCCAGCTTGTCCCCGACGTAGTAATCCGCCTGCCAGCCCCCCTGCATTGGCAGCATCTCATAGGGCTTCGGATCGCCCACCCGGGTGATCGAATCGTTGTCCCACAGGATGCCGTACGCGCGCGTCGAGAGCAGATACGGGACCGCGATGTCCATGTTGTGCTGGGCGAGTTCGACGTCCTCGCCATTATAATTCATCTGCCGGTTCTGGTGCTGCCCGAGCCCGAACAGCCCTTCGTTCGTGCCGCGATTGAATTGCACGCGGGTGGCGACGAAACGCTGGCCTTCGATGATCACCGGGTCGAGCCGGCGCGCCCGAGCAAATTCGTCGAGCAGCAGTGCGCCGGCGGCATCGTAGACGCGAACCCGGCCGTCGCGCAGCCGCACCTCGGCCCGCGAGTGGGGCGTCCTCAGCGTGGCCATGTCGCCAGTCCGCGAGAATTGCGGATTTCCGTTGGGCTGCTCGATGACCATCAGGCTTTTTGCGGCTTGCGCCAGGTCGGCGGCGACCGTGATCCGGTATGTGCCGTCGCGAAAAGCCAGGACGCGGACCTTGTCCCCCGCGTCCGTCGTGACCACCATGCCGTGGGGAACCCGCAGCACGTCCGCGACGCGGCGGGGCGCCGCCGCCGCCAGGAAGGCAGCTGCGACGACGGCCGCCAAGAGTGCCAAAAACCGCAGAATCCCGTCCATGGTTGCGCTACCATGGCAAAGCTGCACAAGATTGACCAGCGCGAAGGACGGGTGCGGCGCGAGGGTTGGGAGAGGAATGACGAAGGCGGGGGCCGTCAGCGACCGCCGCGCGCTGTGGACATTAGGGTTAGGCCTCGTAGCCGTTACTCGGAGTGTGAGCGCCCGGAACGGGGAGACCATCCGTTCCGGGCGCACTCGGGTCAGGTGTTGGGGGCGGGGAGACTACTGACCCGAGCGCTTCTGCTGCTGCGCGATCTGGCCGATAGTGCTCTCGCCCATCGCCGAGACGACGGCGTTGCCATTGCCGGCGGCGCTGAAGTTGCTCGCCGGCAGCATCACCTGCTCGCCGCGGACCTTGACCAGCAACTGCTGCACCCGGCCCCGCGAGTTCGCGATCACCTGGCGGACCCTGCCGATTTTCTCGCCGCTGGAGTTGAGCACGTTCATGCCTCGCTGGACGGAGAAAGCGCCCTGGCCGGCCGCCGCTGCACTGCCCGCCGCCGCCAGTGCGCCATTGACATAGCCGGCCGAGCCGTTCGCTGTGCCGCTCGCGCTGCCCGCTGCGCGGCTCGCGAGATTGCCGGCGGTGGGACGGGCGTTGTGAACCAGCCCCCACGCTGTGCCGCGCGCCGGCTGCGTCGTTTCCCACGCTTGCCGCGTCGTGCCGCGCGCTCGCGAGAGAGCGCCCTGTGTGGCGCCGTTAACCGCGTCGGTGCCGACCAGATTGGCCGAAGCGGACCCGCCGCCCGACGCCGAACCATGCGCGCGGCCATTGCCGGCGCCGCTGGCGGCCGGGGTATCGAGCGCGCCGGTCAGGCTGCCGTTGCCGCCGGCATTACCGTGCCCCGAGGCGTCGACATGGCCGTTGTGGCGGTCGACATGCGCCGACCCGTTGCCGTGGGCAGAACCGTTGGCGGAGCCGTCGACTGCGCCGCTGGCGGTCCTGCTCGGGAATGAGGGAAGATCGGAGGTGGTCGGAAGGCTCGGTAAACCGCCGCCCAAACCGCCGCCGATACCGCCGCCAATGCCGCCACCACCGCCTAGCGCGCCACCAAGCCCGCCTCCGCCGCCAAGGAGTTGCGCCGAAGCCGGCGCGGCAATCAGGGCGAGGGCCGAACCGGCGATCAGAATCCGTTTCATGATGTGCGCTCCTAGTTTCCTTGCACCGGCCTTCTCGCGCCGGCTCGTGAGGGAAACGGATGCGTGCGGCGGTTTAATCCATCGCCCAGATGAAAATTTCCGCGCGGCCTTAGCGGCGTGCGCAACCGCGGCACAGCAGCCCGCGGCCATACTGCTGGTCGGGCCCTTTCGGACCCAAGTCTATCGCCTCTCGGTCGAGCCTCGCTTGCCACGATCCGCCGTGCTGCAACGCCGCCCCCGCGCGGGCGGCGACGAGCGGAACGGCGTACGACGTGCCGCGCAAACGGACCGACTTGCCGTCCTGGTTCCGACCGCGAATGTCCGCGCCGGGGGCGGCGTAATCGAGATGCAGCGCCCGGCCCGCTTCGATGAGCGGGCGCTCGCGCCCGTCGACCGCGGTCACCGCGACAACGCCGGGATAAGAGGCCGGATAGGCGGGCGGCGCGGCCGGGCCGTCGTTGCCGACCGGCGCCACCACCACCATCCCCTTGCGGACGACGGCCGCGATTCCCGCCTGCAGCGCCGCGTTGCGGGGGCCGACCAGGCTGATCGAAATCACCCGCGCGCCGCTCCCCGCGAGCCAGTCGAGCGCGCGGACGATGGCCAGGGCGTTGCCTCCCGCGGGATCGTTACCGAACACATCGGCCGCCAGCACACGCCGTGCGCCTGCGCCTTGCAGCAGCGAAACGACCGCGCTGCCGTGGTCGCTCGGCGAGGGCGCGCCAGCGGCAAAGCCGCGCACAGCGGTCACCGCTTCAGCCCTGCCCGGCCCGCCGTCGATCAGCCCGATCGGCGTAGAAATGGCCGGCGCGGCGGCCGCGGCGGAGGCGGCCTCAAGCGCGCTACCGCCGCCACTCGGGAAGTGCAGGTTGTCCGGCGCAATCTCGGCCCCTGGCGCGGCGCGAAGCAGTGCCTTCTGCCCTTCGGCCAGCGACATCCCGCGTGGCAGCTGCAGGCGAGTGATGCTTAAGCCGAGCGAGCCGAGCTTGTCGGTTCCCGCCTCGGCAAACCCGGCTTGCCGGGCGACGGCGAGTGTGGCCGGGTCGGGATTGACGAGAAGCAGCTCACCGCGCACCGCCGGCGCGCCGTCGAGATCGGCCTCGACGTATTTGCGCCGTTCGCGCAGCAGCCCAGCGATGCGGTCGTTGCGAACCTCGAGCAGTTGCGTGGTCGTCTGGCGAACTTGCTCGACCGACCGGTCGAGCGTTTGCTGCAGGCTCTGCTCGACCGGGCCGACGACCGGCACCTGCGGCACGCCCACGCCGGACAGCAGCTGCCCCGCGGCAGGGACCGCGAACAGCGCCGCGCAGGCGGCGAGCAGGGCAACGGAGGCGCGCATTGCAGTCACTCTTGATATTTTGCCTGAAGCAGGGATGAAACGGCTGCGGTCATCCGTTTAATCCGTGAAACGAGGCAAGTCATAGCCGAAGACGGCTTCGAGCAAGGCGTGCTGGCGCTCCTGCCCAGGTTGCGGCGCTTCGCCGCGGGCCTGGCGCGCGACCCCGCCGACGGCGACGACTTGTGCCAGGCGACCGTCATCCGCGCTTTGGAGAAGCGCGACCTGTGGCAGCCGGGCACGCGATTGGACAGTTGGATGATGCGGATGATGCGCAACATTTGGATCGACGAGAGCCGCGCGAGGACGCGCCGCGGCGAAACGTTCGCCGCCGAGGACGCCGGCCTGTCGGTCGGCAGTAGTGGTGGGCAGGAGGAAGCCGTCACTCTCGGCGTGATCGACCGCGGCTTGCGGACGCTGCCCGACGAGCAGCGCGAGGCCGTGTTGCTGGTGGTGGTCGAGGGCTATTCGTACAAGGAAGCCGCCGGGATCGTCGGTTGTCCCGTCGGCACGCTGAACTCGCGGCTGGTGCGCGGACGCGACGCGCTCCTTGCCTGGCTCGGAGACGGCGTATGAGCGTGACCCGCGAGGAACTCGCCGCGTTCGCCGATGGGCAGCTGGACGAACCCCGCCGGAGCGAGGTCGCGGCTGAGGTAGCGGCCGATCCTGCTTTGGCAACGGAGCTGGGGCGACACCGGGCGCTGAAGCAGCGCCTCGCCGCGCACTTCGCGCCGATCCTCGGCCAACCGGTGCCCACAGGGCTGAGCGCGCTGCTGGGTGGGCCCGAGGCGAAGGTGGTGGACTTCACCGCAGCCAGGCAGCACCGCGCGGCGCGAGGCTTCCCGCGCTGGGGGTGGATCGTCGGCCCCGCGTTGGCCGCGTCGCTCGCGCTGGCGGTGTTCCTGCCGCAGAGGACGCCGGAAGGCTATGCCGACCCGCGGCTCGCCGCGGCATTGGACGACCAACTCGTCGCCAGCCAGCGTGAGGGCGCGCCCACGCGCATCTTGTTGAGCTTCCGTAAGCGAGGGGGCCAGTATTGCCGTGCGTTTTCCGGGGCCGCGCACAGCGGCATCGCCTGCAAGGACGGAACCGGCTGGCGGGTCGAGGCAGGCGCCGGCGGCGCCGCACCCGAGCACGGCGGATACAAGATGGCCGGCAGCCCAGCCGCCGCGATTATGGCCCAAGCGCAGGACATGGCGGCCGGGCCGGCGCTGACAGCCGATCAGGAGGCAACGGCGCGCGCCAGGGGTTGGCGCTAAGGTCGGTCGAACGCCACAGCTTCATCGCCATGCTGACCGGGATGAATGGGCCGATAGCAGGCTGATCGCCATCGAGCGGGGTCAGAAAGGAGCTCGCCGTCACTCGACCCCCGACTCTCCCGCAGGTTGGGTGATGAGCCGAGCGACCCGTTGGTTGCGAAGGTAGATCCACAGCCAGTTGAGCGCGACACTGAGGCGAGAGCGCACACCGACGAGGAAATAGATATGTGCGATGCCCCACAGCCACCAGGCGATCGCACCGCGTAACTTGATCCAGCCGAAGTCGATCACGGCCTTGCGCTTGCCGATTTGCGCGAGGCTGCCCTCATGACGGTAGTGGAACGACCGATGGCCAGACTTACCCGAAATACGCCGGCGTATGGTTTCGGCAACGAAAGCGCCTTCCTGCTTCGCGGCCGGAGCAATGCCCGGCACCGGGGACCCCTCCGGGGTCGTGACGGAGACCGTATCTCCAACGGCGAAGATATTGCTGTGGCCGGGCACGCTCAAATCCGGCTCGACGATGAGCCGACCGCTCCGATCAGCCGGCACGCCGAGCCATTCCGCCGCCGGCGATGCGCGGACGCCGGCGGCCCACAAGATCGTCCCTGCCTCCACCCGGTGTCCGCCGAAGGTAATGGCGTCGCGCTCAATCCCGGTCACCGCCGCGCCCAGGCTCACTTCGACCCCCAGCTTCTCCAGTGCGCCCTTCGCGTACTGCGACAGGTCATCCGGATAGCCGCTCAAGACCTTGGGCCCTGCCTCGATGAGCAGCACCTTTGTCTTGCGCGTGTCGATTGCACGGAAATCTCGAGGAAGGGTATCACGAGCCAGGTCGGCAATAGTGCCGGCTAGCTCGACGCCCGTGGGGCCCGCGCCGACGATAGCAAAGGTAAGCAATGCTTCCCGGCGCGCCGCATCCGTTTCGCGCTCGGCCTCCTCGAACGCTCTCAGGACCTTGCTGCGGATGGCGGTGGCATCTTCGATCGTCTTGAGGCCTGGGGCCAGAGGTTCCCAATCGTCGTGGCCGAAATAGCTGTCGCGCGCGCCGGTGGCCAGGAGCAGCGTGTCGTAGGAAACCGTGCTCCCGTCTCCGAGGCGCACAGTGCAGCTTGCCGCGTCCACGCCGGTCACCGTTGCGAGAATTGTCGTGACGTCCTTTCGGTCGTGCAGCATCGAACGGATCGGCCAAGCGATTTCCGACGGCGCGAGCGAAGCGGTGGCCACTTGATACAGAAGCGGCTGGAAGAGGTGATGGTTGCGCTGGTCGATGAGCGTGATGTCGACACACGCGCCTTTCAGATGCTTGACCGCCCATAAGCCGCCGAACCCCGCGCCAACGATGACCACGCGGTGTTTTTGCGAATCTCGACCAAGGGCCATCAGTGACCGCGCCCATTCCTTGGTTGTCTTGTCAGGATACGAAAGGATCTGATGTCTATTGCCGGCGCAGATACTGTCAAATCAGTTCAGTCGCCTCTCCCGAGTGGCTGGCGTAGGTCGAGCTTAGAGCGGATTGTCGCGACCTGCTTTGCGCTTACCGGCGATGCGCGATTTCCCCATGAATTGCGCACATAGCTCGCGACGTCCGCTATTTGCTGGTCGTCCAGCTTCCATGCGAAGCTGGGCATGGTCTGGAAGCTTGGACGAGCGAGCGTTGGCGCCGTGCGTCCGCCTCCGAGGATCAGGCCGATCAGTCCCGTGGGGTCGCGCTGCTGCGCGACCGCGCTTCCTCCCAGCGGCGGGAACATCCGCGGCTGGCCCTTTGCTTCGACCAGATGGCAGGCGGTGCATGCGTCGAAGAAAATGGCGTGCCCGGCGCGCATGGCGGCGGCAGAGGGCGCTCCGGAGGCGGTGTCGGGACTGGCCGGCAAACTCTTCAGATAGGTGACGATCGCGTTGAGGTCGGCGTCGGACAGCAGCGAGGTCGAGTAAGTCACCACCTCCGCCATCTGACCGACCGCGCCGGCGTGCTGGTTGCGCCCCGTGCGCAGGTATTCGAAAATGTCTGCCGCGCTCCAGCGGCCGAGCCCGGTGCGAGGATTTCCGGTGAGATCCGGCGCGAACCGGTTCTCGATCACGGCCCCCTGCAGCGCCTTGTCGCTCTTCTCGGCGCCGAGGACCGTCTTTTGGGTGTGGCACGCGCCACAGTGGCCCGGCCCTCTAACGAGATAGGCGCCGCGATTCCACTCCGCCGACTGCCGCGGATCGGCCTTGAAGCCGTGCGGCGAGAAGTTAAGCAGGTTCCAGCCGATCATCACGAGGCGAATGTCGAGCGGGAACGGCAGGCGGTTCGCGGGCGGGTTGTAGTGTTCCGCCGGCACCGATTTCAGAAAGGCCAGCATGGCATCGCTGTCTGCCCGGCTGACGACGGTGAAATGGGGATACGGCATGGCCGGATAGAGCCGGCCCAGAGTCTTGCTCCTGCCGTCGTGCAAGACCCTGTAGAACTGGGCCGGAGTCCATCCGCCGATGCCATAGTCGCCGTCGCCGGTGATGTTCGACGAATAGATCGTCCCGAAGGGCGTCTGCAGCCCCAGGCCGCCGGCGAAAGGTTGGCCCCCGGCGCGCGTGTGGCACGACATGCAGTCGCCGGCGATCGTCAGATAGCGGCCGCGGCGGACAAGGTCCGCGATCGGCCCGTCCGGGATCGGCTGGGTCAGCAGCGCGAGCACTCCGGGCGGCGGCTCGACGATCTCGACCGGATTGAGCTTGAACCAGAGCCACGAGCCGACCGAGGCCGCGATCAGCAGCGCGACGAGGATCGCGATGACGAGCAGCACGCGCTTGCCCCGGGAACGAGGCCAGGCGGCGCTCACGCCGCCACCAGCGGTTGCCCCGCCGCCTTGACGTACTTCGTCTTGATGGCGTCCGCCGTAAGGTAGGCCAGCGCCGCGAGCGTACCCGTCGGGTTATAGCCGGGGTTCTGCGGGTAAAGCCCCGCTCCGGTGACGAACAAGTTGGCCACGTTCCAGCTCTGCGAGTACTTGTTAACCACGCTATCCGCCGGGCTCTCGCCCATCATCGTGCCGCCGACGTTGTGTGTCGTCTGGTAATGGGTGATGTCGTACGGGCCCTTGCGCGGCTTGGCGTGGACGCTGCTGGCGCCCATGTTCCGGGCGATCTCGGCCGCGCGATCGGTGCAGTATTGCGACATCTTGAGGTCGTTGGGCGGGAAATCGAAGGTCATGCGCAGCATTGGCCGCCCGAACTGGTCCTTGTAAGTCGGATCGAGGTCGAGATAATTGCCCGCCTGCGGGTAGCTCGAGCCGTGGACTGAGAGGCCCATCGCCCGCAGGAAGTACTTCTTCGCCGCGTGCTTCCACTCCAGCCCCCACTTGGGCACCCCGTCGGGCACCCTGACCATCTCGATCGGGCGCGCGCCGGTGACCATTCCGGCGATGTACGCGCCGCCGATGAAGCCGAGTCCCGAATGGTCGAAATTGTCGCCGTTGTAGTCGTCGATCACCGAGGCCAGCGCGCCAGCGCCGATGAACGGGTTAAGCAGCTTGTCGTCGAAGAACACGTCGACCGAACCCATGGTCTGGTAACAGTAGTTCTTGCCGACGTGCCCCTGCCCGGTGGCGGGATCGTAGGGCTGGCCGATGCCCGACACGAGCATCAGGTGCACGTTGTGCAGCTGGTAGGCGGTCAGCGCGACGATGTCGGCCGGCTGGAAATGCTCGATCCCGGCTGAATCGATGTAGGTGACGCCGGTGGCATGGCGACCGTCGGGGGTGCGCTCGACCTTCAGGACCTCGGATTCGGTGCGCAACTCGAAGTTCGGCTTGGTGAGGATATACGGAATGAGGGTCGTCTGCGGCGAAGCCTTGGAATAGTTGCCGCATCCGAACTTCTCGCAGAATCCGCAAAATGTACATTTGCCGAGCTGCATGCCGAGCGGATTAGTGTACTCCTGCGAAAGGTTGCCGGCCGGATGCGGGAACGGGTGCAAGCCCATGCTTGCCGCCGCTTGCTCGAACAGCTTGGGGCCATAAGTCATCGGCAGCGGCGGCGTGGGGTAAGGTGCGCTGCGCGGCGCCTCAAAGGGATTTCCGCCCGTCTGCTTTGCGCCGCTCAGGTTCCCCGCCTGGCCCGATGTCCCGCATGTCTTGTCGAACATGTCGTAATAGGGCTCGAGCTCCTGATAGCTCACGGGCATGTCCTGGAGCGTGAGCCCGGCGGTCGCCTGCTTGCCATAACGCGCTTCGTTATGGCTCTTGAGCTTGAAGTCGCTCTCGAGCCAGCGCCAGATCTGGCCGTTCCAGTGGATGCCCGCGCCGCCGACTCCGGTCCCCGGGAGGAACGATCCGAGGTGCCGCATCGGTAGCGCGGACTGGTGGATATTGTTGCGAAACGTGAGCGTTGAATACTTCACGTTTTGAAACAGGTGGTGGCGCCACATGTAGCGCAGCTCGTCCTGGTCGAAGGTGGTGGCCCAATTGACTGGTGTGCTGCGCGCCGCCGCGCGCTCGAGCGCCAGCACGCTCAGCCCCGCGTCGCACAACTGCTGCGCGAGAATGGCGCCAGTCCAGCCGAAACCGACGAGCACCACGTCTACCTTCGGCATCGCCTGCGCCACGCGTCAGCTCCGCGACCAGGCGAGCCGGCCGCGCAGGCCGACCATTGGCACCGGAATGCGCTGGTTGTACGCCGTCACCCACTCCGAATAATCGTAATGTGCGCCGGGAAAGCCGATCATCGCCCACGCGGCACCGCCCTTGTTGCCGCCGTAGATCGGGTCGGAGAAATAGCCTTCGAGCACGTTCTGCAGGAACATCGTAAAGAACGCTTTCGAGGTGATCGGACCATCGAGCTTGAGATCGCCGGTTTCCATCTGCTTGAGCAGCGCGTCCTGCCTGTCGGCGGAGAGGTCTTTGAAGACCTTGCCGTTGTCGCTCTTGCCGACGGCCTGCCCAATTGCGGAAATGGCGTGGCGATAAAATTGCGCGGGCGTGAAACGGCTTTGGTAGCCCTGGGTCGTGTCGCCTTTTTGCCAGGGGCCCTGCAGGTAGAAATGGGCTCCGTTGCCATAGTCGCCGGCCAGTTGCCGATCGAGAAACACGACCACCCCCGCTTCGGATGCGCTAGGGCCGGTCGGATCGGCAGGGATCAAGCGATCGACTGCAGCCGTGAGGAAGCCCACTTCCGCGCCATTCAGGTAACGCCAGTTGCCGGCACTGGCGGCCTCGGGCGCGTCTGCCAGGCCATCGCGCCACGGCAGAGTGTTGGTAAGCGTTTCGCTGGGACCGCCCAGCAGCCCGTCATGACCGGAGAGGGCTTCGGCGGCTGCGGCGCCGCTGACCGCGGCGCTGAGCGCAAGCAATCCTCGTCGATCGATGCCTCGCTTGGAAGTTACCCCAAAGCCGGTCTCCCTTGGCTGGGCCGCTCGAGCTGTGAGTTTGCTCAAACCTCGGTCGCGAGATGAACGAAGAGGCAATTATATCGTTCCACGATATTTCTCGCGGGGCGTGCTCGAGAGCGGAAAGCGGCTTGTCAGCCCCCGACTCTTAAGAGCGGACGATCGGCATCCAGCCCATTGCAGCCGATCGTCCGGCCCAGGCAAGGCGAGAGGAGGCAATTAAACTCAATTCGGATTGGTCGTTCTCCGGGAACTTTCCGTTGCTCCTGACATTTCGATTTCTTCGGTTTCAAGGCGGGGACCGGCTGACGCGGAGCGGCCAGGGTTTCACATCCTTTCGGCCACGCAAACGGATCAATCCGTCTGGGATGCATGGGGGTTATGGACGAAATTCCGCCAATTCTGGTGGCCGAGGATGAGCCCCTGGTGCGGCTTACGATAACCGATGCTCTCGAGGAGGGCGGATATACCGTCCTGGAAGCGCCGGACGGCATGTCCGCGATTCAACATATTGACGCCGCCAACCACCTCCGCGGCCTGGTAACCGACATCAGGTTGGGCTCAGGTCCCAATGGCTGGCAACTTGCCCACCACGCTCGCGAAAAGTTTCCGGCCTTGGCGGTCGTCTACGTGACGGCCGATAGCATTACCGAGTGGCCGGCCGAGGGTGTTCCGCAAAGCACTGTGCTGCAAAAGCCGTTTGCGGCAGCCGAGTTGGTCACCGCGCTCGCCAATCTGCTCGTGGCGAACAACTCCTCGCCGTCTACGTCTTAGGTCGGCTCTCACCTATCCGGCCGTCGAGGACCGGCGAGGCTACGAGCGGGAACCATAATTTCGTTTGTGCTCTATATATGGGAGCTGGCCACGCCCAGAAGAATGAATGAGGAAAGGCTCCATGCTTGGCACGGGAATAGCGCTCTCATGCCCGAACTGTGGCGGTAATCGCTTTGGATTTCCCCGCACCGACGAAGAGCAGGTGACTTGTGAAGAGTGCGGGTCGGAAGTTCAGTCTCTAGGGTCCGTCAAGGCCATGGTAGGTGGCGCGTTGCACCGCGCGCCAAAACCTGCATCGGCGGCAGACAAAATTGCCAAGCGCCAGGACAGGCACGCATCCGAGATCGAAGTAAGCCAGGCGGCGCTTCGTGCGAGCGTTGCCGAGACGGACCGGCTGATCAGCGAATCCGACAAGATGCTGCGCCGCCATCGCAGGGAAATCGAGGAGGACCTTTAGGGTCCTCTGCGACATTGCTGGTGGAATCGCTCGCTCGGCGAGCCGCTAGCCGGCCATCCGAGGTGCAGCGCCACGGACACCTAATCGACGGGACACAGAAGCCCCCGCCGGCAACCGCATGCGTTCAGCTGTTCCAAAACATCCATCTTGCCCGCACCCGGCGGTTAGTCGGCGGGGCGCGTTCAAGATGACGTCGGTCGGGTTGCAGGTCCGATTGAGCCAAAAGGGCGGAGAGGTCGACCTCCTCAAAGCTTCTCACGCCGAAGCGGGTTCGCCTTGCCCACACTACCTGGCCCGTGATCGTTACACCTCGGTGTCGTATCTCGATATCGGCGCCAACTTGCGGCGGGGCCGGGCTCCTCACCATCACACCGCGCGCCGAGACGTTCGCCAAGGTGACCTCTGACCACTCTTCCCCGGCCCGAAACTGGACCTTCAGGGAGGCGAGCTTGCGCAGAGGTCGTCGAGGCAGGCCGAACATGCCCCGCAAGTTACGCGCAAAAGGTTAGTCAGCCGTGCACCCGCCTTCGACAATCGTGACCGCGGAGAACGCGACATTGTATTGCCAGCGGTGCCAGACAGAGCCCGGTGCCGCCCTTCTCAATTCCGCGTGATGTGAATCAGCCGGTCGGGAATC
>JANWHA010000034.1 GCA_025450635.1 Croceibacterium sp.
CCGGCGACGGGATTCGACGGCAGCGCGGGCCTGAAGGGCAGCAGCAGCAGCCACTTCTTCCAGCGCTTCGGCTCGGCCCTGCTGCTTTCGGTGGTCGGCGGCTTAAGCGCGATCGGCACCGGGGGCAGCAGCCTGGTCCTCGGCGGCGGCGAAAGCGCCGCGGCGGCGGCGGTCAACCAGGGCGGCCACATCGGGCCGACCGTGCGCGTGCATCAGGGTGAGCCGATTCGCGTGTTCACCGCCCGCGACCTGGACTTCTCGCGCGCGCCCCGGCTGTGAGCGCGGAAGTCCGCCAGCTATCCGAGGCCGACCCCCTGCCGCTGGCCGGCAGCGCCTATCTCGACGCTTACCTGGGGCCGTTCCGGCAATGGCTCGAGTGCGACACCGTGACCGACATCCTGGTCAACGGACCGGGTGAAGTGTGGATCGAGGACTCGCGACACGCACAGATGCAGCGGATCGAGGCGCCGGAAATCGACGACCGCCTGGTCCAGCGCCTGGCCGAGCAGGTCGCGCGCGTCAGCCACCAGGGCATCAACCGCGAGCATCCCCTGCTCGGCGCGACCCTGCCCGACGGCGCGCGCGTGCAGTTCTGCGGTCCTCCGGCGACGCGGCGACACTGGGTGATGGCGATCCGCCGCCACCGCCGGCTCGACCTGCCGCTGGACGCCTACGATTCCGGCCCGATCGGGGAGCGCTCGGCGGCACCTTTGCCGGACCCCGCAGCGCAGCCGATCGCTTACTTGCGCGCGGCAATCGCGGCCAGGAAGACGATCCTGATCTCGGGCGGGACCAGCACCGGAAAGACGACGTTCCTCAATTCGATGCTCGGCGAGATCCCGGCCGAGGAGCGGGTCGTGGTGGTCGAGGACACCCCCGAACTGCGCCTGCCGAACGCCAACGGGGTCGGCCTCGTGGCGGTCAAGGGCGAGCTGGGCGAAGCGCGCATCACGCCCGATGACCTGCTGCAAGCCTCGCTGCGCCTGCGCCCCGACCGCATCGTGCTGGGCGAGCTGCGCGGCGCCGAAAGCGTCAGCTTCCTGCGCGCGATCAACACCGGCCATCCGGGCAGTTTCTCGACGATTCATGCCAATTCCTTGCGCGGCTCCCTCGAGCAACTCGCGCTGATGGTGATGCAGACCGGCATCGGGCTGAGCCGGGCGGACACCATCGAATATGCTGCCTCGGTGATCGACGTCATCGTCCAGCTCAGCCGCGAGGGCGGCCGGAGACGCATCACGGCGATTGCCAGCTCCGGAGAACTCCTGAACGCGTGACCGGCCCTGCCGTCACACCGGCAGGCCGACGTAGTTCTCGGCGATGCTCGTCTGCGCCGCGCGGCTCGAGGAAATATAATCGAGTTCCGCCACCTGCATCGCCCGTTCGAACGGCCCGTCCTCGGGAAACCGGTGCATCAGCCGCGTGAGCGACCAGCTGAAGCGCTCCGCCTTCCACACCCGGGCCAGCGCGCGAGAGGAGTAGCCGGCGATCGCCTCGCCATCGCCGCGCTTGAAGAACTTCGTCAGGGCCTCGGCGGCATAATGAACGTCGCTCGCCGCCAGGTTGAGGCCTTTCGCGCCCGTCGGCGGAACGATGTGGGCGGCGTCACCGCACAGCAGCAGGCTGCCGTGGCGCATCGGTGCGAAAACGTAGGAGCGCAAGGGGGCGATCGACTTCTCAAGCGACGGCCCGCGAATGATATGGGCGGCGGCTTCGGGGCCGAGGCGGATCGCCAGCTCGTCCCAGATGCGCTCGTCGGGCCAGTCTTCGACCCGCTCGGTCAGCGGAACGTCGATGTAATAGCGGCTGCGCCTCTCGCTGCGCATGCTCGCTAGCGCGAATCCGCGCGAATGGTTGGCGTAGATCAGCTCGTGATTGCACGGCGGCACGTCGGCGAGGATACCGAGCCAGCCGAACGGATATTCGCGTTCGTATTCGGTGGCCACGGCCGCGGGGATCGCTTGCCGGCTCGGCCCGTGCGAGCCGTCGCAGCCGGCGACGATACGGCAGTCGATCCGCTGCGGGACATCGTTCTTGGAGTAGGTCACAAAGGGGGCATCGCTATGGATGGCGTGCAGCGTCACGTCGGCCGCCTCGTAAATCACCTCGAGGCCGCGCGCCTCGCGCGCTTCCATCAAATCACGAGTCAGCTCGGTCTGGCCATAGACGACCACGTGCTTGCCGGTCAGGCCCGCGATATCGATGCGGATCAGGCGCTCGCCGTCGGCCAGGTTGAAGCCGTCGTGCACGAGCCCCTCCTGCTTGAGTCGGGCGTCGAGCCCGAGCCGCTCCATCAGCGATACGGTGGTCTGCTCGAGCACGCCGGCGCGGATGCGGCCAAGCACGTAGTCCGGCGGGCGCCGCTCGAGCACGACGCACTCGATTCCCTCGGCGCACAGAAGGTGCCCCAACAGCAAGCCGGCGGGCCCGGCCCCGACGATGCAAACCTGTGTCTTCATGGCGCGCGCCTCAGCCGGCCGTCCGCAGCTGGTTGATCAGGCCCGCCAGGATTGCGCCCAGCCACACGAACACCAGGCAGAACACGACCGACATGACCACATTCGAGCCGGCCTCCATCATGTCCCCCTCGCGTACCAGCGCGAGCGTCTGCAGGCTGAAGGACGAGAAGGTCGTATAGCCGCCGCACAGGCCGACGAGCAGGAACTGGCGCATGTCGGGAGCGATCATGAGCCGGCTGTTGGGGTCGGTCGACAGGCCCGCCAGCAGCCCGATCATGAACGAGCCGGTGATGTTGACGACCAGCGTTCCCCACGGAAATGTCTCGCCGAACCAGAACGCGAACGCGCGCGACACGCCGTAGCGCCCCATGCTGCCGATCGCGCCGCCGATCGCGATCCAGAAGTAAGTCGAGAACACGCGCGCGCCTCCAATAAGTGCGGCACAAGACCGCATTCTCCCGCCATTGTCGAGCGCAAGCGTTTCGCGGCCCGAGGACTTGGTTTAGCATCGCACCGGACACCGCCAAGGAGCGCGCGATGGAACTGCCCCGCGAAGCCTGCATGATGCGCATCTTCACCAGCGAACGCGCCCGGGGGAAGCATCGCGCGCTGTTCGAGGATATCGTGCGAATGGCCCGCGACGAGGGCCTCGCCGGGGCCACCGTGCTGCGAGGCCCGATGGGATTTGGTTCCTCGTCGCACATTCACAACGCCAACATCCTCGATCTTTCCTCGAACCTGCCGCTGGTGATCGAGCTCGTCGATACCGAAGACAAGCTGCGCGCCTTTGCGCGCGCGATCGAGGACACGAAGGACATCGGCCTGGTGACGCTGGAGAAGATCGAAGTACTGCATCCCGGCTGAGGCTTTGATGGCGGCCGGCGCCCGGAGCGGGCGTCCGCCCTTCCGCTCAAGGGGTCAGTGCAACAGAGACGCTGACGGAGCGCGGATCCTGG
The DNA here is from genome assembly GCA_025450635.1 of Croceibacterium sp. GTDB lineage: Bacteria > Pseudomonadota > Alphaproteobacteria > Sphingomonadales > Sphingomonadaceae > Croceibacterium_B. The sequence continues at coordinate 3,416 of JANWHA010000034.1, forward strand.
CGCACGTATTGGTGCGTCGAGTAGATACGAAAGGGATTGCCGTAAGCGAAGCTGTCGCCGCGGGCATTGAGCAGGTTGCGTCCTTCGAGCCTCAAGATCCACTGTCGATGGCGCGCTTCCAGGGCGAGCCCGGTCTCGAAATAATTGCCCATCGGCCGGTCAAGCGCCGGATCGAAGCTGAGGCGCGCCGGCCCGACATAGCGGCCGCTTGCCGAAACCGTCGCGTCCCACCCGGCCAGAGCGAAGTCGCGCGCCAGCGCGGCCCGGAAGGTCCATGACGGCACCACCGGCAACCGCCGGTCGTGCAGCTTGAATCCCGACATATCGCGGGTCAACAGGGCGGACTGGCCGATGCCTCCCGCATCGATGTGCCAGCCGCCGTGGAGTTGCGCCTTCACGGTCAGTTGAGCCCCGGTTACCTGGCCATCGCCGACATTGGCGGTCTCGACCAGGCCGTTGGCGAGCAGCACGTCCGACTGGATATCGCTCCACCAGTAATGAAAAACGCCGAGATCGAGGTTCACGGGTCCGGCCGTCTCGCGCCAGCCGCCCTCCAATGCCATCAGCTCGTCTTCATCGAGCCGCTTGATCTCGCCGCTGGAACCGACCGTCGTGCCGCCTTGGCGAACGGCTGAGCCGTAGCGCACGTAGAGCAAGCCGCCTGCGCCAGGATGCCAGGCCAGCGACGCCGAGGGGGCGACGCGGATGCGGCTCTTTTCCTGGATCCTGCTGCCGGTCGTGACGGCACGATGTTCGTGGAGCCCGGTGCTGAACACCCGTCCTCCAAGAGTAGCATCGAGCGAGGCCGCGACGGGCAGCGTCGCCTCACCGAATAGAGCCGCTTCGCTTTGCCGCTGGTCGACCGTTTCGAGCGTCTGTGCCGTTTCGCTGAGGCCGTGGAGCACCCGGGTCGAATTCTGCCAAGCCTCGAGGTGCGCCACGCCGCCGAGCCAGTTCAGGCGGCCCCAGTTCCCGGTCATCCGCAATTCGCTGTCCCACAGCCGGTAGTGCGAATCGTCCTCGAGCGTCTGCGGATCGGCGAAGCCGAAGCTTCCGGCGCCCTGCGTGGCGTCGTACCGGTCGTCGACTTCGTGGGTCGTGTATCCGGTCGAAAAGACGATCTGCGTCGCCCCGTTGCGGGCAACGCGCAGCGCCATGTGCCTTACATCGTTGCTGTGCGGCTCCGGCAATTGGGCCGGGCGTGCGTGCGCCTCGGGCTGATAAGTGTAGTTACTGTCGTCGGCGTGGAGCGACTGGCCCAGAGCCGTCACGTCGATGCGCCAGCTGTCTCCCGCGTTGACGCCCACACTCGCCCGCAGCCCGGCCACGTCCGTGCCGTTGCTGTCGATGCGCTCGCCCGTATCCAGCCACCCGGGAGATCGCTCGCCGTATGCGACGAGCCGAACCGCCGCGGCGTCGCGAACAAGCGGGACATTCACGACCAGCGAGCCGCGTCCGCCCAAATCGCCGCTGGAAATGGTCTCGCCCGCAACCGACCCGCTGAACGAGAACGACGAGGGATCGGCGCGGCGCGTGACGATGCGGTAAATTCCACCGAGCGCGCCGGCGCCGTAAAGCGATCCCTGCGGACCGCTGAGCAACTCGACCCGATCGACATCGACCAGCCGGATGTCGGGATCGGGCGCGATGTAGGTCAGGCGGTCGTCGTCGAGCATGATCGCGACCGTCGCCTGGCTCTTGCCGCCGAAGGGGCTGTCCGCCACCCCGCGCAGGAACAGGTGATTGCGGCCCACGCCTTGCCCGGCGAGCGAGAGACCTTCGGTGCGCTCGGCCACCCTCTGGCTGTCGGTTGCCGGATCCTCGCGCTCGCTCGGGTGGAGGACAACGACGGTGGCGGCAATCGGGGTATTCTCGAGCGTAAGGTTACGCTTGGTCGCGCGGACCACGATTTCGGACGCCGGCGACGACGCAGCGGCGTCCGGCTCGGGCGCAGGGGCAGGCGCGGAACCGTCATGCGGCGCGCGCTCGATGCGCCAGGCCGTGGCGCCCACCCGCCGCGCGACCAAGCCCGATCCGCGCAACAGCCGGGCCAGCGCCGCGTCGATCGTCATCGACCCGCGCAGCGCCTTCGTGTGCACGGCGGGCAAGGCGCCTTCCGCTCCGACCGAGATGTCCGTTTCTCGCGACAGCTCCGCGATAGCTTCCGACAACGATCCCGCTTTGACGTCGATCCTCTGACGCGGTTCGCCGCGCGCCTCAGCTCCGTTCGGCCAGGCGATAAGCGCCGCCGTGGCCAAGCAGCTCCAGCCCCATGAGCTGCGCCAAGTCGCGGACTGCATTATCGCCATTGTGGATCGACAAGGTTCCAGAGAAACGCCTGCCGGCGAGCGGCGGAGGCACCGTAACCGAAACAGCGGCATAGCGGGCCAGATCGGCCGCGACCAGCGACAACGGGGCCGCGTCGTAAGTCAGGCGGCCTTCGCGCCATTCACCCACGTCGCGTGAGGAGACCGGCGCGATCGTGGCCAGCTTGTGAGCGGGGTCGAACAGGATGCGACGGCCCGCCGGCAGCTCGACCGCCTGGCCCAGCGCGTCACCCCGTAGCTCCACCCGGCCTTCGGATACCTCGACGCGCACCGCCGGCCCGTTCGTCTGAACCTCGAAACGGGTGCCGATGTCGCCGATCTGGAGCCCTCCGGCGGCAATCGAAAGCGCGCGGTCCGGATCGTGCCGGATGGCGAACAAGGCCCCCCCGTCGAGCGCAAGCCGATCCTGGCGCCGGCCGGCGATCGTCAATCGGCTGTGCGGCGCGAGAACGATGGCGGAGCCATCGCGCAGTGCCACGGTTCGCGAGACTCCCTGCGTCACAAACGCCTGCGTGGAAGGAGCCGTGAGCTGCGGCACAATCAGCACCGCAGCCAGCGAGGCAGCGAGCGCGCCACCGGCCCACAGCGGCCACTTCGCCGTAAGCCTACGCGGTGCCGCCTCGACAAATGGTGCCAGCGCTTCGCGATGATCCTCGACCGCGGCATCGGCGAGGGCGATGTCCGAATACGCCGCACGATGAAGCGGACTGGCCTCGAGCCACAGCGTGAAACCGTCCCAGTCCATGTCGTCGTGCACGCTGGCGAGGTGCCAGCGGGCGGCTTGGTCCAGGATACCTTCGTCTGCCCCATTCATGGCTTCGCGTTCCCGTTCGACGCTGCGCCCCCCGCCCGTTCCTGCTCGGAAGACGCTGCGGCGCCGAGGAATCCGCAGTCGATAAGGGCGCGGCGCAAGTGCTTCATGGCCAGCGCGAGGTGCTTTTCTACTCCGCTGCGGCTGATCCCCATGATGCCGGCGATCTCGTCCTGGCCACGCCCTTCGAAGCGATAGAGCAGCAGGGCGCGACGGGCGCCCGGAGGAAGAGCTTCGACGGCTTGCCGCACCATCGCCGATTCTTGCGCCTCGATCAGCCCGGCTTCCGCATCGGGCGCAGGGTCGCTCCGAAGCTCAATCGAGGCTTGGGCAGGCTCTTCCTGATCGGCCCACTCGCGGTCGCGTCGCATGGCGCGCCGGCGGCCCCGCGCCCGGTCGAGTACGAGATTGTTCGCCATCCGGAACAGGTACCCCCGAGCGTTCGCGACTGGCCCGCTCGGTCTGGCAGCGATCTTCAACCACAGCTCCTGCAGCAGATCCTCGGCTTCGGCCGCATCGCCGCAACGCGCCGCGAGAAAACGCAGCAGGGCTCCGCGCTCCGCTTCGAGCAGCGCGGCAAGCCCGGCGTTGACTGCTTCGAATGCCTTGTCCGCCAAGGACGCCCTCGCCTCCGCGCTCTGCCTGAGCCATCGGGCTCCTTATACCCGGCGCCCGACATAGTCTTTGATGGAAATCGAAGCACTGCGAAGGCACCGCGACAAGCGCCCTGGACTTCACCTGCGCCGTATCAGTCGCCGGTAAGTGTCGGCGACGGCGCTGTTGATCGCATCCCAGGTATAGGCGCGGCTACGCTCCTCGCCCGCGCGGCCGTGGGCGGCGCGCAGCGCCGGGTCGGTGACGTATGCGGCGAGCGCGTCGGCAAAGGCGGTCACGCTGCCCGGCGGCACCAATGTGCCGTTCGCCCCTTCGGCCACCAGGCAGCTGCTGCCCGTCGCCCGCGCGGCGACGACCGGCACCCCGCAAGCCATCGCCTCCAGGGTCACATTGCCGAACGTCTCGGTGACGGACGGATTGAACAGCACGTCCATCGCCGCCACCGCGCGGCCGAGGTCCGCGCCCTGCTGGAAGCCGGCGAAGATCGCCCCGGGCAGCCGCTCGGCGAACCACTCGCGCGCCGGCCCGTCACCGACGACCAGCACCCTGTGCGGCACGCCGCGCTGGCGCAGCTCGGCCATCGTGGCGGCGAAATCGTCCAGGCCCTTCTCCATCACCAGCCGGCCGAGGAATCCGATGGCGACCTCGCCGTCGGCGATGCCGTGCGAGCGCCGCCAGGCACTATCGCGCCGGCCGGAATTGAACACGGTGCGGTCGACGCCGCGCTCCCACAGGGAGATATCGTCGTTCATTCCTTGCGCGCGCAACACCTCGACCATTCCCGCCGACGGCGTGACGAGTGCATCGCACTGGCGATACATCCGGCGCAGGAAGGCCTCGATCGCCCGTTCGAGAAAGCCGAGGTGGTAATACGACGCGTAAGTTTCGAAGCGCGTGTGAACGGAAGCCAGCACCGGTATGCCCCGCGCCTTTGCCCAGCGCACCGCGGCGCGGGCCGCGAAGTCGGGCGAGGAGACGTGCAGCACGTTGGGCGCGAAGCGCTCGAGATCCTCGCGCACACGCCCCGAAACCGCCAGCGGCACGCGATATTCTCCGCGCGTCGGTATCGCCAGCGACGGCAGGCTGACTAGCTCGCCCTGCGGCTCGAACGCGGGATGCTCGATGGTCGGCGAATAGACACGCACCTTCGCCCCTTGGCGCTCGAGATACTCGACCAACCGGTTGAGCGCCTTGTTCGCCCCGTCGACCGTCATGTTGTAATTACCGCTGAACAGCGCGATCCTCAGGCCAGCGATCGTGTTGAGAGGCGCGCGCGGGGTCTCCGAGGTCTCGTTCCGAGCCAAAGTTGACAACTCCGCCACCGCCGGGCCTATCCGAAGCTCACCACACGCCGGCGAAGACTCCCGCGAAGCCGGCCAAGCCCGACCCGTCGGGTCCCTTTTACCAACCATTGATCGATGTGGCCCTCGCCCCACCGGCGCTCGCCCCAGACTATGACCGAGACCACCGCCATCCAGATCGCGGCGATGGCAAGAGCGACCAGGCCAGGATGCCCCGAACCGGTGGCGGCGACGAAGCTGGTGCTGCGGGTGAACATCACGAGCAAGACGATGCCCGACATCAGCCCCAGCGCGGAACTGCTTCGGCGCATCGGCTTGCCCAGCGCCGCTGCGAGGAACGGTACCATCAGCGTGAACGCCGGCCACAGCAACCGCGAGCACGCCAGCGCAAAGTCACCGGAATCATCGCTGGAGAGCAGCGCCGGCAACCTCATGCCCTTACGTCGCTCGGTTATGTCAACTGGCTTGTCCTTGTCGCCGACGTGCTCGCCGCTGTCGAAGCGGAAGGCGTTGAACGACAACGATTGGCCATTGCTGCCGTTCAGGGCGCGGCCTTGTTCAAGATCGATCAGAACGTGGTTGGTGAAGTTGAAACCGAGGCGTCCGCGGCTGGCGGTGAATGTCGTATGGGCAGTATGGAAAAACACCCCGCGAAGCTCTCCCGTGCCGGGGTCCACGTCGGCGAATCTCAAGGTTATGCCTCTTCCCAGATCGGTGAACTCGCCCGCCTTGAGGTCGTATCCGAATTGGCCGCCCTCCAGCCGCTGCCCCAGTTCGCTCAGCCGCCGCTCGCCGGCAGGCATGAGCCAGCCCTGATTCCACAGCATAAGTCCGGCTATTACTATCGTGAGGACCGCCGGAAAGCGCATCCAGCGGTACGTCGAGATTCCGCTAGCCTGAACGATATCGAGCTCGCCGCGCAGTGACAGGCGCCTGACCGTCAGAGCAATCGCCAGGTAGAGCCCAAACAGCAGGCCGAGACCGGCGTATTCCGGAAGCAGCGCCATCATGCTCTGGACCACGACGTAGGTCTTCCGCCCCGAGAGACTCACGACGTCGAGCAAGCGAGGAAAATGCTCAAAAATCATCAGCGAAATGACGATCGCGAAAACCGACACAAAAGTTCCGGCCACCTGCTTCAGCAAGTAGCGGTCCAAAGTCGTGAACGCCGGGCGCAGGCGCACTCAGGCAGCCCGGAGATGCGACGGCAGCAGCGAATAGTCCGCGAACAGCTCTGCGAAGTGATCGCGGATGGTTCGCGCCGGGGCGGTAGCGCAAGCGAATGGATGTTCCAGCGCGTGCAGGATGGCGGCGCTGGCCGAGCGCGCGTCGGACGCCTTGTACGTCCAGCCGCCGCCGTCGCGCGCGTGGTCGGCCGCGCCGCCACGGTCGGGAACGATCACCGGCACCCCGCTGGCGCGGGCCTCCGCTGCGACCATGCAGAAGGTTTCGGCTTCGCAGCCGTGGACCAGGGCATCCGCACTGGCCAGTATGCGCGCAAACGCCTTGCGGTCACGTTCAGGCTCGAACAGGCGGATATGCGGGTTGCCGCCGATCGCCGACACGACGGCCCGGCTGTCGCGGCCTTCGCCCAGCATTATCAGGCCGATCGGACGCACGCGCGCCGCCGCCGTGACCGCCTCGATGACCAACGGCCAGCGCTTTTCCGAGGACAGGCGACCGACCGCGACGAGCAGATGTGCCTCAGGGCTTAGCGAGCATTTCTGAAGCAGCTTTGCCCGCAAGGCAGGATCGCGTAGCGAAGGCGAGAACAGGTCCGGCTCGACTCCCATCGGGTTCGTCACGACGTTCGCGACGCCGCCGTCCACCAACCGTGTGCTCAGGTCGAGGCTGGCGCAGACAACCCTGTCGAAGGCCTGCCCGAGCTGCCGCAAGTGGGCCCAGTAACGCTCCATCCGGCGGTCGATTGTCGAACGCTCGAACACCGGCTCCAGCCAGCGGTAGGCGTAGGCGGAGAGGATGTCCGCGTGCATGATAAGCGTACGGGGCGCCGGCCCTTGCCAGCGCGCCGCCATCAGTGCGCTTCGCCAGGGGGATGAGGCTTCGACAATGTCGGGCTGGATGCGATCGAGCACGCGGTGAAGCGCCGGCTCGTCGGCGAAATACCAATACCGCCGGTCGAGCGGAAAGCGGGGGGCGGGGAGCAGCTCGATCCGGGCATTCGGCCCGCGCTCGATGGTCTGGTGGTCGTCGCCGGGCGCGATGATGGTGATGTCGTGGCCAAACTCGGGGCCGATTGCGAGTTTCTGTTCGACATAAGTCCGCACACCACCGCCGCGTGGCGAATAGAATGCGCATACGTCGACAATCCGCATCGAGTCAGTTCTTCTTCAACGGGCCCATGCCGAGGCCGCGCCGGTAATTGAGAACGATCGAAAGCCTTGTCAGCCCCGGACCGGCAACCACCTCCGCGTGGGCCGCCTTGGGTTTGCCCCAACTCAGCTTGGGGTTGCCGGCGAAGCCAACCCCATCTTCGGACCAACCGAATTTTCTGTTCCTGTCACGATCGTGCAAGAGCATGACGCTGTATCGGCCGGGACCTGGAAGACGGACGCACAGCTCGACCGGATCGGCTGCGGGCACCGGCACTTCGACGCGGCGAAAAGTCTTGCCCTCGCTCACCAGAACGTTGTCGTCTTGCAGGAAATCGTGATCGTTCGCAGGGTACACCTCGAGCTTCAGGTTGCCCTTGCGGTCCTTCAGGCCCACGGGATCGACAATCAGGGCCGCCCCTTGTTCGTTCGCTCGGCAACGGCCCTCCGCTTTCCCTAGGTCCGGCGTAGAAGGGATCATGGCGGCTGAAACGAGCGGAATTGTCGCGAGAACAGCCGTCGCGATCATTCGGCAGATTCCTTCCTTATCAGGTCCGTCAGGGCGAAAGTGCTGCCGACCATCAGGTGGGACAGAAGGATCAGCCCGGCCATCAACGTTAGCAGCGACGCAATCTCGACGTCATGTCCGAGCATGAAAACGGCGAGGCCGGCGAATACCACATCTTTGTTGGGCACGAAAGGCAAGCGCGAGATCAGCAGTCTGATCGTCGCCAACAACAACCACCAGACGACCGGTATCGACGGCAGGATCAGGTGCCACAGAAAGGCCGACAAGCCGGTAACGGCAATGAGGCGGATGATGTGCATCGCAAAGATGAAGCGCAAGTCGGGTCGCGGCAGAGAGAATATCTGGCGCCGCCACAAGAGCATGGCCATGGAGGTCAGCAACACGACGGTGAGCGACAGGACGACGGCACGCGATTGCAAGCCGAGCTGGGTGGCGGAGGCAAGCGGCCAGGCCACCATCAGCATTAGCAGGGTGACGATGTTGCCGGCCACGGCTGACAGGATGGTGACGTCCTTGACGGCGCCGAACGGCGCTGCCTCCAAGTTCAGTTTGCGCCGCGCCCAGGCGTAGAAATAGACCTCGCCGAGATAGCCGAGCAGCAGTTCGTTGTAGATCAGCTTGCGAATAAGGGCGGCGAAAGCCGGTGGTCCGACACCCCACAGACGCCGGAAGATCAGCCATTCGGTGATCGGCTGGGCGAAATAGCTGAGGGCAAACACCGCCCAGAAAATCGGCGATACGGGTATCAGCGAGATGATCGCGCGCACATTGACGCCGCGAATCTCGTGGATCACCGCGGCGATGACCAGCAGCGACAGGATCGAGCTCAGCAGCCGGGTGCCGCCCGGCCAGCGCGGCCTGTCCTGCGGGCGCAACGCCGCGGTCATGTCCTCCGGCACGCGCACGAGGTATGCTTGGTAGACGGTCCCGCCGTCCTTAGCAGATAGCAATTTGCGGCTTCCCTCTGTCTGATCGCCATGATGACGCCGCCGATCGAGTCCTTCCTCATGCGGCGTGGCGACATTTCGGCTCCGTGACGGGCTGAAACTCCAATTAGCACGGAAATATCGCGAAAGCTCTAAAGGGGCGGATGTTCAGGCGAGCAGCGCCGAGTAATGGCTGACGATCCGCTTCGAGGCGAAGGCTTTCAGCGTGCGATCGATGCTGGCGAGTATCGACGGCTTGGTCAGGTCGCCGGGATGAACGGCGATCCGCACGTTCGCCAGCGGCTGCAACGCGGTGCGCGCGAGCGAAGCGAAGGCCACCGACGATGCCGTCCGCGCTCGAGTGCGGCTGGCCCAGGTGATGACCGGACCGCGAGCGACCGTCGCGCCCGTCCGGGGGCACCAGACACGCATGTGGTCTTCGGCCAGCTCAAAGCCGCTCGCGGCCAGGGCTTCGATTGCGCCGGGCCCATAGAGCCATGCCGGTGCGACGAACCCCGCGACGGGACGACCGATAATGTCTTCCAGCAACGCCTTGCCGTCGGCCATCCGCTGCCCCGCCTGCTTCGCGGAGAGGCCCAGGAACTCACCTTCCCCAGCGGTCATGTGCCTGGCTTTCAGGCGCGCAAGGCCCGAGTGCCTGGCTTCATCACGGTGAAACCATCCATGAACGAACATCTCGACACCCTCGGTGGCCCACGCGCGGAGTTTGCCGCAAAACCGCGGATCGCCGGCCAGCGGGCTTTCGCCCCAATGGTTCGGGACTACGAGCATCGCGAAATGGCGGCTGCCGAGCGACGCCGTCAGGCGATCCGACAGCCGTTCGATCTCGAGCGAAAAACGCGGTCCGACGTCGTGGATAGAGACAAGAACCCGCCTGTGCATCGTCGGGCCCCTACAGCCCGCGACCCGAACCGCAAGATCAACCTTGCCTGCGGTACGGAACGAACTCGTTCATCACCATCGCCGGCCCGGGCATGCCGGTCGAGGAATCGCGCAGGTGGACAATATCCTTGGAGCACAGCTGGTCGCCCCAGATCTTGAACACCGGTATATCGCTCCAGGTCAGGAAGTTCACGCCATCGGGCCGGCTCACGTAGTAGGTGTCGCCGACCCTGAACACCAGCGCCGTGCGCTCGACGACCTGCATGTCGCGCCGCTGGTTCATGTCAAGGCATTGGACCGGTTTGCCGGCGGTGCGCCCATCGAGCAACCTGGCGAGCTTCGCTTCGCCGCCATCGGCGTTGCCGTGCGCGGCCATCGCGGGCACGGCGCCGGCGAGAACACCGAGGCCGAAGACGGCAGGGATCAAGCTTTTCATTTTCATCTCTCAATCTCCCTATGTCCGGGAATACTGAGCCCGCCGGCCTTAACCGGCCCTGACCGCCGAAAGGGCCTTGCCGAGCGGCCACGCTTGGCCTTAAGGTAGCGCTAACATAATGTGCCGGCAAGGCGCGGTGGGGAGGAAAGCATGAACACTTCGCGGACCGGCGTGAACATGGCGCTGATTGGGGCGATCGTTGCGGTGGCGACGATCGGCGGCCTGCTGTTCGGTTACGACAGCGGCGCGGTCAACGGCACCCAGACCGGCCTGACCGCCGAGTTTCATCTCGACGACTGGTGGCTCGGCCTGACGGTCGGCTCGCTGCTGATCGGTTGTGCCGTCGGCGCCTTCCTCGCCGGTCGCCTGGCCGATGCCATGGGGCGCCGGATGGTGATGATCATCGCCGCGGTCCTCTTCCTGTTCGGTGCGCTGGTCCAGGGCCTCACCGGCACCCACCTGATCTTCATCATCGCGCGTTTCTCCGCCGGCATGGCGGTCGGCGCGGCTTCGGTGCTCTCGCCGCTGTACATCTCCGAGGTCGCTCCGGCGAAGATCCGCGGCCGCCTAACCACCGTGCAGCAGGTGATGATCATCTCGGGCCTGACGGCGGCCTTCGTGGTCAATTATTTCCTCCAGCAGGCCGCCGGCGGCGATTCGCTCAACATGGTCGGCGGCCGCGCGGCATGGCGGTGGATGTACCTCGCCCAGGCGGCGCCGGCGGCGGTGTTCCTGATCGCCTTGTTCTTCATTCCCGAAAGCCCGCGCTACCTCATCAGCCGCAAGCGAGAGGCCGAGGCGACCTCGGTGTTGACCAAGCTCTTCGGTGCCGACGAAGCCGCGCGCAAGGTCGGCGAGATCAAGGCCAGCTTCGCCGACGATCACCGCCCGCGGCTGGCCGACGTCACCGCGCCCGGCACGCTGTTCCGCCCGATCGTGTGGGCCGGAATCATGATCGCTACCTTCCAGCAGTTCGTCGGCATCAACATCATCTTCTACTACGGCGAAACGCTGTGGAAACTGGCCGGCGTCTCAGAATCGGTCGCGCTCGAGCGCAACATCATTTCCGGCGTGGTGTCGATCGCCGCGGTGCTCGCCGCGCTCCTGCTGATCGACAAGATTGGTCGCAAGCCGTTGTTGATGATCGGTTCGATCGGCATGGGCGTGACGCTCGCGGCTATGAGCTGGGCCTTCAGCGGCGCCGCCACCGATGCGGCGGGTAACCTCTCGCTGTCGCCTTCAGCCGGCTGGGTCGCGCTGGTGGCGGCCAATCTCTACGTGGTCTTCTTCAACTTCAGCTGGGGCCCGGTGATGTGGGTCCTGCTCGGCGAGATGTTCCCCAACCAGATGCGCGGCTCGGCGCTGGCTGTCGCCGGCTTCGCGCAGTGGGGCGCCAACTTCCTCGTCGTGCAGGCCTTCCCGCCGATGGCCGGCAGCCTCGGCCTCGCCGGAACCTACGCTTTCTACACCGTGGCCGCCTTCGTCAGCTTCTTCCTCGTCAAGGCGCTCATCAAGGAGACCAAGGGCAAGGAGCTCGAGGAAATGGAAGGCTGGACCGCGCCGGCCGCGGCGGGCGATGCGGAGGTCGCGACTACCGAGCTGGGATGAGCCGTCCGCGCGGCGCTGGCGTGAGCCAACGCGCCGCTCTAGGCTGGCCGGCATGAGCGAGCGCCCCGCCCCCACCCGCGTCGTCGTCCTCGGTGGCGGCACGGCGGGATGGATGAGCGCGGCCGGGCTGGCCAAGCTGCTTGGCCCGCTGGTCACCGTGACGCTGGTCGAAAGCGAGGACATCGGCATCGTCGGCGTCGGCGAGGCCACGCTGCCCCACATCCGCGGCTTCGTCGAACGGCTCGGGATCGACGAGGCCGAGTTCATGCGCGCGACCCACGCGACCTACAAGCTGGGCATCGATTTCCGCGACTTCGGCCGCATCGGCGACAGCTACGTCCACCCTTTCGGCACCTTCGGCGAGGAAGCCGCGGGCGTGCCGTTCCATCACTACTGGCTGGAGTTGCAGCGACGGGGAATGGCCGAGGACCTGGGTCATTATTCGCTCGCGGTTTCGGCCGCGCTGGCCAGCAAGTTCCGCCCGCCGACCGCCGACGGGAGTCTCACCTCGACCTATGGCTATGCCTACCAGTTCGATGCGACGCTGTTCGGCCCGTTCTTGCGGGAGCACGCGACCAAGAACCGTGGGGTGGAGCGGATCGAGGGCAAAGTCGTCGAGGTACGGCAAGACCCGGAAAGCGGCGACGTGACGACGCTCGTTCTCGAAAGCGGCAGGGAAATCGCCGGCGACCTGTTCGTCGATTGCTCGGGCTTCCGCTCGTTGCTGCTCGGCAGCACGCTTGGCGAGAGGTGGGAAGACTGGTCGCCGTGGTTGCCTTGCGACCGCGCCGCTGCCCTCCCGTGCGCCCACATCAGCGAAGACTTCGCGCCGGTGACGTCGGCAATCGCCATGCCGGCCGGCTGGCGCTGGCGGATTCCGCTGCAGCACCGGATGGGCAACGGCTACGTGTTCTCAAGCCAGTTCATCTCCGAGGACGAAGCTTGCGCGGTGATCAGCGACGCGGTCGACGGGGAGCTGCTGGCCGAGCCGCGCGTTCTCCGCTTCCGCGCGGGACGCCGCTCGAAGAGCTGGAACCGCAACGTCATCGCCGTCGGGCTGTCGAGCGGCTTCCTCGAACCGCTCGAATCGACTTCGCTCTACCTGTCGCAGATGGCGATCACCTACCTGATCGAGCTGTTCCCGGTCGGGGGCCAAATTGACGCCCGCGACCGCGACGAGTTCAACCGACTGGTCGACATGGAATACGACCGGGTGCGCGATTTCCTGATCCTGCATTTCCACGCGACCGAGCGCGACGATTCCGAATTCTGGAACCACGTCCGCACGATGCAAGTGCCCGACACGCTGGCCGAGAAAATGACCCTCTGGCGCGAAACGGGCCGGATTGAGAAATACTCCGACGGGCTGTTCTACGATGCGAGCTGGATCGCGGTTTACCTTGGCCAGGGCGTCTGGCCGCAGCGGCACGATCCGCGCACCCGCCTACCGGCCCCCGAACAGATTGCTCGCGCTTTAGCGCGGCTGCGTGAGGCGATGATCGAGGAAGTCGCCGCGATGCCGGGGCACCGCGAGTTCCTCACCGCCAACGTCCAAAGGCTGGCGGCCGCGCCATGAGCGAGGCGCGCGAGCTTCCGCAACGGATCGTCGTCGCTGGAGACGGCCCACTCGGCGTGCTTGCCGCCATCGCGCTGCGGAAGGCACTGCCGCGCACCGAGGTGATCGTCATCGCCATCCCGCCCGATCCCGCGGCGTTCGCCGAGCGGATCGGTACGGCGCTGCCCTTCACCAATCGGCTGCACGACCGGCTCGGCATCGAGGAAGCGGCGCTCGTGCGTCAGGCGGGCGCGAGCCACCGCTTGGTCATGCGCTATTTCGGCGGCGGCGGGCCCGGCCAGGCCGGCGCCGCGGGATATGGCGCGTCGATCGACCCGGCGATGAAGACCGCTTTCGCCCGCGAATGGGGCGGCGGGCCCCGCAATGCCGAAACCGGCGCCCCGCCGCGCAGCCTGGGCGAAGTGCTCGCCGCAGCTGGCCGCTTCGCCCCTCCTTCCGGCGAAGCGGAAGCCCCGCTCGCCGAGCTCGACTACGCGCTGCGCTGGAACGTGCCGGCCTACCGCGACCTGCTGATCCAGATCGCCCAGCGGCTGGGGGTGCAGCACGAGCGCGCGGTCATCACCGGCGTCGTGCCCGACGGCGCGGGCGGGATCGCGGCCCTGGCGATGGACAGCGGGGCGCAGATCGCGGCCGACCTTTATGTCGATTGCAGCGGATCGGGCGCCGTGCTGCTCGACCAGTTGCCGGAGCATCGCTGGCTCGATGGGCGCGGGACGTTCCACGCCCGCGGCCTCGCCATCGCCGCGCTGGCGGGGCCGATGCTGGCGCTCGAGGACCGGGCGACCTGGACTCCGCTCGGCTGGCGTTGGGAGCTGGCCGGCCGCGACGGGCTGCAGGCGCTGCTGGCGGTCCCCGGAGGTGCATCCGACGAGGCCATCGCGGCTGCGCTCGGCAGCGAGCCAGCGGCGATCGTACCGTTCGCCCCAGGAAGGCTCGATGCGGCCTGGCTCGGCAATGTCGTCGGGCTGGGCAGTTCGGTGGCGGAGCTCGAACCGCTCGGCGGCATCGCCCAGGACCTTGCCCACCGCCAGCTTGCCCTGTTGCTTGAGCTTTTGCCCGGCCGCACGGTGGATCCAGCCGAGCGGGCCGAGTTCAATCGCCGCTCGGCGCTGATGGCCGATCGGGCCGCCGACTGGATCGCCGCCCATTATGCCGCGCCGGCGCCGACCGCTCGGTTCCCATCGCTCAACCTGTCGCCCGACCTCTCGCGGACGCTCGATCAATTCATTCGGCGCGGGCGGGTCCCCTTCGCCGAGGAAACCCCGATGCTGGTGCAGGAATTCGGCACGCTGTTGCAGGCGATCGGAGTGCCGCAAGGCGAAGGGCCGATGGCCGCGGCCGGCGAAGGATCGGGCGAGGCCGCGGCGCGTGCCTTCGAGGAGCGCGCGCGAGCCGCGCTGAATGCCGCGCCGCCCTACGCCGAATGGATGCAGCGAGCCGTCGCCTAGCCGACGATCTTGCGCAGCGTCGCTCGCAGGCGCGCGAACAGCTCCGGCGTCGGCGCGCCCATCATGCCCCGGGCGTGCTCGGGCAAGTGCGCGGCCGGATCTCCGTTCGATTCGAAGATGTAATAATCGAGCATCGTGCGCCACACCGCGCGCTGCTGGGGCGGCAAGTGCCTGAAGGTCAGGATGTTGTGCAGCATCGCGTCGTACGGCGTCGAAATGTCCTTCGGCACGTCGTTCCACCAGTAATTGACGAGGATGCTCACGGGCTCGAGCGAGTCGACGCCGTGCCACCACATGTAGGGAATGTAGATCGCGTCTCCGGGTGACAGCTCGGCCCGCTGCGCCGTCGCCCACGCGGCGGCGTAACGTGGGTACCGCTGGAGATCGGGTTCCTGCATGTCGACCATGCTGACCGGGGTCCCGGCAGGGGTCAGCTCGAAAGGGCCGGGATAGAGGTTGACCACTTGTTCCGGCGGAAACAGCGTGAACCGCCGCCGCCCGGCGATGACGCAGCCGACATTCTCCATCAGGTCGCAATGCGGCGAGACGCGGATGCGATTGCCGATCCAGATGCGGGGGGCAACATCGGTCAGCAGCGGCAGCACGTTCGCTTCGCCGAACGCCGGCAGCACGTCGGGGATCACCTCGGACTGCATCGCCATCGCGGGCGGACGCGGATCGTCGGAAACCTGCAACAGGTCGCGCAGGAATTGCTCCATCTGTCCGCGGCCGGAAACGAAATTGAAGCCGGTGATGTCGCCATTGTAGAAGAAGCGGCCGCCTTCCTCGGGACGTGCGGCAATCGCTCCGACCGGCTTTCGCGGGCCGCAACCGATCAGGTAATCGACGATCGCCTTGTCGCTTTCGAGCGCCGCGGCGACCGCGGGCCAGTCGCGGACCACGCCGCGCATGACCACCGGCTCGTTCGCCGGCCTGATCTCCTCATGAAAGCGCGCAAAGTCGACGTCCGCGACCTCGCGGATCGGCTTGGGCGGCGACAGTTCGCTCATGCGATGCGTTGGAGCGAGGCGTCGATGGCCGAACCGTTCATCTCGAGGAACGCCTCTTGCGTCGGCATCTGCGCGGCCGTCCGCGCGACGACCTCGCGGATATGCGCGAGCCGCTCCAGCGTCTCGGCATCGGACAGGATATCGGCGACGGGGTGGTAGCCGCCGGGCGCGATGCCCTGCCCCACCAGGACGGACAGCCAGCTCGTTTCCGTGAACAGCTCTTCGTGCTCGCGAAAGACCCGCCCCGACGAGCGGAACATCGCCAGCTTTTCCCGTAGGCCCTCCGGCGGTTCGAGGTTGCGGCAGTAATCCCAGAACGCGGTGTCGTCGCGTTCGACCGCGCAATAGTGCAGCACCAGGAAATCGCGGATGTCGACGTACTCGCGCTCGGTCAGCTCGTTGTAGCGCTCGATCTCCGCCGCGCCGAATTCGCGGCTGGGGAACAGCGTCATCAGCCGGGCGATGCCGGTCTGGACGAGATGGATCGAAGTCGATTCGAGCGGCTCGAGAAAGCCGCCCGCGAGGCCCAGGGCGACGACGTTCTTCTCCCACGCTCGCGCCCGGTGGCCGGCGGTGAAGCGCAGCCGGTTGGGCTCCGCCAGGGGCTCGCCGTCGAGGTTCGCCAGCAGCAGCGCGATGGCCTCGTCGTCGCTCATGTGGGCCGAGCAATAGACGTGGCCGTTGCCGATGCGGTGCTGCAGCGGGATGCGCCATTGCCATCCGGCGGGACGCGCGGTCGAGCGCGTCAGCGGCTCGCGATCGCCGGCGAGCGTGCAGGGAATGGCGACCGCCCGATCGCACGGCAACCATTGGCTCCAGTCGACGAACGGCACGCCGAGCTCCTGCCCGATCAGGAGCGCCCGGAAGCCGGAGCAGTCGATGAACAACTCGCCCTCGATGCGCTGTCCGCTTTCGAGCACGACCGCGGTGACGAACCCGCTCTCTCTGTCGCGCTCGACGGCGACGATCCGGCCCTCGGTGCGGATAGCCCCCTGCCGTTCGGCCCGCCCGCGCAAGTAGCGCGCGTAGCGCCCTGCATCGAACTGAAAGGCATAACCGAGCTTGCTGAGCGGGGAATTCGGGTTACCCGGCGTCGGCCGTGCCATGCGGGTCATCTTAGCGGCGACGGCGGCGATGGAATATTCGTCGAGCTCGCTCTTGTCCCCCAGCGTGCGACCCTTGAGCCAATGGTGGTGGAACTCGACGCCCATCATGTCGAGGCCGATGAAGCCGAACGGATGGAAGTAGCGATGGCCGATCCGCGTCCAGTCGATGAACTCGATGCCGAGCTTGTAGGTCGCGTGGGTCTCGCGGACGAACTCGTTCTCGTCGATGCCGAGCATCGCGTTGAACAAGTTGATCTGCGGGATGGTCGCCTCGCCGACCCCGACGGTGCCGATGGCTTCGGATTCGACCAGCTCGATGGTCAGGCCGGGGAAGCTCCCCATGATCTTCGTCAGCGCGGCCGCGGCCATCCAGCCGGCGGTGCCGCCGCCGACGATCACCACCTTGCGGATCGGGTCCGCGATCATGCGGGCACTGCCTCGGCGGCGTCGGCCCACGCGCCGGCGGCGCGCAGGAACTGGTCCTGGCTCGGCAGGCCCTCGACCGCGGCGCGGAAATCGCCCCGCATCGCCGCCATCGCCTCGGCGACCTTTGCCTCGTCGAGCGAATCGGCGGTCGGGTCGTATGCTTCGGGCCACAGGTTCTGGCCGAGCATGACGGCGACCCAGCTGGTCACACCGAACAGCTCGGCGCCTTCGCGGAAGATGCGGCCGTGGAGCCGCCACAACTCCATCTTGCGCGCGAGGCTGTCCGGGATGTCCATATCGCGGACGTAGCGCCAGAACGGCGTGTCGCCGCGTTGGGTTGCCTTGTAGTGCAGGATGACGAAGTCGCGCACATCGTCGTAAAGCTCGCCCATACCTTTGTTGTATTCGTCGCGCTCCAGGGGGCTGATGGGTTTGCCGGGGAACAGCGCGAGAAGCCGCTGGATGCCGTTCTGAATGAGGTGAATGCTGGTCGATTCGAGCGGTTCGAGAAAGCCCGAGGACAGGCCCAGCGCGACCACGTTGTGGCTCCAGCTGCTCTTTCGCCGCCCGGTGGCGAAGCGGATCGTGCGCGGCTCTGCCAGCACCTCGCCCTCGAGGTTGGCCAGCAGCAGGCGGCGAGCCTCGTCCTCCTCCATATAGCGGCTGGAGAAAACGTGGCCGTTGCCCATGCGGTGCTGCAGCGGAATGCGCCATTGCCAGCCGGCCGGCCGGCCGGTACAGCGGGTGAACGGCTCGGGCGGCCCGGCCAGCGCCGTCGGCACCGCGATCGCGCGGTCGCACGGCAGCCAGTGGCCCCAATCGTCCCATTCCGCGCCGAGTTCCTGGGCGATGAGCAGGCCGCGGAAGCCCGAGCAGTCGATGAAGAAGTCGCCCTCGATCCGCTCGCCACCGTCGAGCTCGACCGCCGTCACATCGCCGCTTTGGCCGTCGCGGTGAACCTTGACGATCATCCCTTCGCGCCGTTCGATACCCTGGCGTTCGGCCAGCCGGCGCAGGAACTTCGTATAGAGGCTGGCGTCGAAATGGAACGCGTAAAACAGCCGCGACAGCACCGACTTGGCGTTCTGGCCCGGGCGGCCGAAACGGCGTAGCGCGGCCGCCACCGCGTTGACGCAATAATCGTCGAGAGGCCCCGGATCGCCACCGTTCATCCTGGCGCGCAGCCACAGCTGGTGGAACGGGATGCCGTGAAGGTCCTGCCCGTAGGTGCCGAACGGATGGAGATACCTTTCACCCTCCCGCGCCCAGTCTACGAACTCGATCCCCACCTTGAAGGTGCCATACGTCGCCTTGAGGAACGCGTTCTCGTTGATGTCGAGCATGGTGTTGAAGTTGAGGATCGGCGGAATGGTCGCCTCCCCCACGCCCACGGTGCCGATCGCATCCGATTCGACCACCACGATCTGGCGCCGCCCGTTGTTGAGAAAACGTGAGAAGGCGGCGGCCGCCATCCACCCGGCCGTGCCCCCGCCAACAATCACAACCCGGGCAATTTCGGTATCGCTACCGCGACTTGCGCCGTCGCCTGGGCGATTCATCCACACCCCTCCAAAATATCTGTTCGTCTCTTAGAGAAACTCTTGCCAAAGGCCATCTTACCGCATAATCAGCGCGGTTGACAAAGCAAAAGCCTGCCGAAAAATTGGTAGCGCTAACATGGGGAGGATAAGCGCGTGGCCAAGTCACGGTGCGATTATCATGGGGCAACAACCGCTAGCGCCCGCGAACTGCGCCTCTCGCTGAGGGCAGGCGCTTCCGTCCTCGCGATCGGGGCGCTCTTCGCCTCGGCCGGAGCTTACGCTCAGGACAAGACGCCACCGGCGCAAACCGGCAATGCCGGCGCCCCGGCCGCGGCGCCCGAAAAGGTCGATTCCAACGCGATCGTCGTCACCGGCATCCGCGCCAGCTTGGCCAACGCCCAGGTAATCAAGCGCAATTCGGACACCGTCGTCGATGCGATCACCGCCCAGGACATCGGCTCGCTTCCCGACCGTTCGGTCACCGAAGCGCTGCAGCGTGTGCCGGGCGTGTCGATCAATCGCTTCGCCGGCAGCAACGATCCGGATCACTTCTCGGTCGAAGGCTCGGGCGTGGTCATCCGCGGCCTCAATTTCGTGCGATCGGAATTCAACGGCCGCGACGCCTTTTCCGCCGGCGTGGGCGGCCAGTCGCTCAACTTCGCCGATGTTCCGTCAGAGCTTCTCGGATCGGTCATCGTCGCGAAGAACGCGACCGCCGACATGATCGAGGGCGGTCTCGCCGGCACGGTCAACCTCAACACGCGCAAGCCGTTCGACAACAAGGGCTTCCATATCGCCTTCGACGCCGAGGGCAACTACGGCGACATGGAGAAGAAGTGGTCGCCCACCGGCTCGCTGCTGATCAGCGACACGTGGGATACGCCCGGCGGAAGCACGTTCGGCCTGCTGGCCGACGTTTCCTATTCGCGCATCCGCAGCCGCGCCGACGGCATCCAGGTCACCAACTTCCAGACCCGTGACGCGGCGATCGTCACATTCATCAACCAGGGCGGACAGCGGATCTGCCGCAACCAGCTTCCGGGCACCACCGACACCACGACACTGCCGCCGGGCGGCTCGTACTGCGGCGCGCCCGAAACGCCGGGGGCCGATGGCCGTGCCGATCTCTTGCCGACCGCCTTTGCGCCCCTCGGCGGCCAGTTCCGCACGCAGGACTACGATCGCAAGCGCGATGGCGCCGCGCTCGCCGCCCAATGGCAATCGCCTGACCGCAACTCGATCCTGACGGCCCAATTCATCCGTTCGCACACGACGAACGCCTGGGGCGAGCACACGTTCGAGACGGCGCCGGACTTGTCGGAATACAACACCTATCCGCTCGGCTGCCACCAGAACGGCAACGGCCCGCCTACTTCGACCGGCGGCGGCACCACACGCGCGGAATGCCGCATCAATGCTAATGGGCAGTTCTATTTCGCTGGCAACGATCAGGGTAACGGTTACGCCCCGTTGGCGGGCCAGACCTTCGACAATTATCAATATGATGCCAATGGCCTGTTTGAGAGCGGCTATATCACCCTGCCGGGCAGCGGCTGGCGAACTGCCGGTAGCGGCAACGGCAACAGCAACTGGGTGCCTTCCGGCGGCCTGCAACAATCGCTTTCCCGCCGCCAGGTGCTGGAAAAGAACCTCAACAACGATTACGGCCTGAATTTCCAGACCAAGTTCGGCGACCGTTGGGACCTGAACGTGGACGGCGACTACACGACCTCGCACCACCAGGTGCAGGACGTCAGCGTCTTCGGTTCGACGTTCGCCGACGAACAGTTGGACCTTACCGGCAATCTGCCGGTCGTGATCCCGCACAAGCCGAACACGCTGTCCGCGACATGGGCAGCCCCGAACTCGACCATAGCCGGCGAAACAGACGCTCAATACTTCGCCGACCAGCGCGTGCAGTTCTGGCGCGCGGCGATGGATCACTTCGAGGACAGCACCGGCCACGAAGGCGCGGTGAAGGCAGACCTGACCTATCACTTCGACGACAATTCGTTCCTCAAGACTTTCAAGGTCGGTGCGCGTTATGCCGACCGCAACCAGACGATCCGCTACACGACCTATAACTGGGGTGCGCTGAGCGAAGTGTGGTCCGGCACGGCGGTTTCGCTCGCCCAGTTCGGCGGCGACCAGACGAATTTCTATACTTTCCCCGATTTCTTCCGCGGGCAAACCCCGGGCCCGGTCGGCGGCTACTACTACAACGGCGACCTGATTCACGATTACAACAACGCCGCCACATTCTTCGACCAGATCAACGACGTCTGGCACCAGCAGAATGGCGCCGGCGCGGCCAACCGCTGGCTTCCTGCGTCCGAACGGCCAGGCGCCATTGCGGGAACGCCATACCTGCCGAGCGAAGTCCAGAAGGAACACCAGAAGGACTTCGACGGTTACGCGATGCTCACCTTCGAAAGCATGGGTGGCATTCGCGTGTCGGGCAATATCGGTGCCCGGTTCGTTCGCACCACCCTGGATTCCTTCGGCACGACGACGGTTCCGACGCGGGGCACTTTGGGTATTACGCAAGACTACAATGCCCGCTGTCCGCTCACGGTCCCGCAGGGCTCACCGCCGGGGACGCCTGCCACGCGAGGCGGCGGCGTCTGCTCCCTCACGCCAGAGCAATACGCGACGCTTCAGCAATGGGCGCCAATCAACGCGAACTATATTTCGAGCACGGCCAAGAACGACTACACTTACGTTCTTCCCAGCTTGAACCTGAAGTTCTCCGTGACCGACGACGTGATCATGCGTTTGGCGGCATCGGAGGTGATGACACGCCCGGATTCGGACCTTGTCCGGAACTATCTGACGACGGGCATCGACGGAAACAACAATATCACCTCCTCCGTCGGCAACCCGTACCTCAAGCCCGCAACCGCCTGGCAGCTCGACCTGACCGGCGAATGGTACTTCTCGCGGGTCGGCTCGCTTACCGTCGACTTCTTCTATAAGGACGTGAAGAACTTCTTCTATCAGGCCTTGATCGATATCCCGATCACCAACAACGGCGTCACGTTCCCTGTGCAGGAACGCGGCCCGGCCAACTACAACGGCCACGGCAAGATCAAGGGCTTCGAAATCGCGTACCAACAAACGTTCGATTTCCTGCCCGGACTGCTCAGCGGCTTCGGTGTGAGCGCGAACTATTCATATGTCCAAAGCTCGGGCTTGCCGAATACCTTCCTGAACACCGGCTCACCGGTCAACGTGAGCACGATCCCGCCCGGCAAGCTGCCGCTCGAAGGCCTTTCGAAGCACAACGTGAACCTCGAGGCATTCTACGAAAAAGGCCCGGTCAGCCTTCGCGTCGCCTACAATTGGCGCTCGAAATTCCTGCTCACCGCGGCGGACGTGATCTTCCCGTACACGTCGATCTTCGACGCCGCGACGGGCCAGCTGGATGCGTCGGCGTTCTTCAACGTCACGAAGAACATCAAGATCGGCGTGCAGGGCGTGAACCTGCTCAACGAGGTCACGAAGACACTGCAAGCCTACACCGGCGACCCGAACAAGCTGGCGCCGCGGTCCTACTTCATGAATGACCGGCGCTATTCATTTATCGTCCGGGGCAGTTTCTAGACGACGCCGCGTTGCTCCTTTCGCGGCTCTCTCAAGGCGCCGCCGTTCCGAAAGGGGCGGCGGCGCTTTCTTCAGGCGGCAGTGAAGGCCCGGGCGAGCGCCGCGCGCAGCGGCTTCGGCGTGTAATCGTCGCCGTAGGGCGTCCCTCGCACCTCGAGCTTGTCGGCGCGCGGGGAAAAACCCTGCAACCAGCTGAACTTGTCGACCATGCCCCAGGCGAGGATGTCGCCGAGCTGCCCGTAATCGAGCATCACGTCGAAGTAGCGCCGCGCGAAGTCGGCGACCCGCTCGTCGCGCCGCGCGATATCGCCGGGCAGCGCCTTGTCCTTCACGTCGAACTCGGTGATCAACAGCTTGTAGCCCATGCCCACAACCTCGTCGAGGAAATGGCGCCACTCGGTCTCGAGATAGGGGCCGACGCCGCTGGCCGGATCGAGCGAAAACATCTCGATGTGCGACTGCACCCCGAGGGCGTCGACCGGCGTGCCGCGCTTGCGCAGACCCTCCAGCAGCCGCAGCACCCCGACGCAGTGGCCGCGCGAGCCCGGCTCCCAGCTCATGAAATCGTTGTAGACCAGCTGCGCGTCCGGCAGCTGCTGGCGAGCGGTATGGAAGGCGAGGTCGAGCAGCGCCTCGGGGCTGCCGAGCGCCTGGGTGACGTTGTTGACCCGCAGGCCGCGTGTGGCGCCGTCGACCGCCTCGTTGATCACGTCGTAGCTGTGGATCACGCCGCGATAGCGGCCGGTTACGGTGCGGATGTGCGTGGTCAGCAGCCGCTCGGCCTCACGTGCGGGGTTGGCGCCGAAGTCATAGTTGGTCAGCCACCTGGGGAAGCGCTCCGGCCGGTCCCAGAATAGCGTGTGCCCGCGGACCGCCAGCTTGTGCGCCTGCGCCCACGCGACGATCGCGTCCATCTTGGCGAAATCGAACTTGTGGGGCGCCGGGCGGGTCGCCTGCCACTTGAGCTCGTTCTCGGGCACGATCACGCCGCATTCACTGGCGACGATCGCCGCGTAGTCGGGATTGCCGATCCCGCCGCCGCGCCGCCCGCCGATGGCGCTGCCGAAGCGGCGCCCCTTGCGCATCGCCAGTGCGTTGAGCGAGGGCGAAGGAACCGTCGGTGCGACGGAAGCGACAAGCGGCGAGGCATGGGCTGCCAGCGGCATCGCGGCGAGCCCGGCCAGGGTTTGGCGTCTGGTGACGGAAAGGCTCATAGCGGCGCGGGCTCCATGTTCGGCACGAGCAGGTGGATCACCGCGAAGGCCAGCAGGTAGGCGATCCCGGCATAGAGCACGATCGGCACATAGGAGCCGGTCAACTGCAGCGTCCATCCCGTCGCCTGGGCCATGAGGATCCCGCCGACCGCGCCCGCCGCGCCGCCCATCCCGGCGACGGTCGCCACCGCGCGGCGCGGGTAGAGGTCGGAAATCATCGCGAAGATGTTCGACGAGAACGCCTGGTGCCCCGCGGTGCCGAGCCCGATCAGCAGCACGACCACGCCGGCGTTGCCGATGCTCGCCACACTCACCAGTGGCAGCGCGCACAGCGCGGCGATGAACAGCGTGGTCTTGCGCGCGCGATTGACGCTCCACCCCCGCTGGATCAGGTGCGACGACAGCCAGCCGCCGGCGATCGAGCCGACATCAGCGAGCAGGTACACGCCAATCAACGCCGGGCCGATGGTCGAGAAGACGCTGCCCTGCCCGGTCGGAAACAGGTTCATGCCCTGGGTCTTGGAGAAGAAGTCGGGCAGCCAGAACAGGAACAGGTACCACACCGGATCAGTGAAGAACTTGCCGCAGATGAAGTACCACGCCTGCCGCTGGCGCAGCGCGGCCGCCCAGCCGAGCGGCTGGCCCGCGCCATCCTCGCCGTCCTGCACGATATGCGCCCGCTCCGGCCCGGCGATGTGCGGGTGATCCTCCGGCAGGCGGTACATCCTCAGCCAGGCGACCAGCACCAGCAGGCCGAGCAAGCCGGTTACCAGGAACGCCGCGCGCCAGCCGAACATACCCGCGACCATGATCCCGGCGATCGGCGTCAGCAGCACACCGACGTTGGCGCCGGCGTTGAGGATGCCGACGCCGAGCGCACGCTCCTGGCGCGGGAACCACTCGGCGACCGATTTGACCGCACCGGGGTAAGCGGCGCTTTCGGCCAGGCCGAGTGCGGCGCGGGCAAGGATGAAGGCCAGCACCGTCCGCGCGACGGAATGGAACGCCGCGGCCACGCTCCACAACGCGATGGCGATGGCCATGCCCTTGCGAGTGCCGACCCGGTCGAGCCAACGGCCGACGACCAGCAGGCCGACGCCGTAGCTCGCCTGGAACGCGGTGACGATGTTGCCGTAATCGACCTCGCTCCAGCGCATGTCCTTGGCGATGACCGGCTTGAGCACCCCGATGACCTGGCGGTCGACGTAGTTGATGGTGATGACGCAGAACAGCAACGCGCAGATCGACCAGCGGTAGCGGCCGATACGGGTTTCCCCGTTGCTCACGCGACGACGAAGCCGCTGGACTTGAGGTTGGCCGAGCTGTTGCCGACGTGGACCGCGACCGGGCCCGGCCCGTTCACTTCCTTCATCGCACGGTCGAAGTAGGCGAGCTGCGCCGGCGTGATGGTGAAGCGCACCGTGCGGCTTTCCCCGGGCGTCAGTGTGACACGCTCAAAGCCCTTCAATTCGAGGACCGGGCGCGTGACCGGCAGCTCGGTGCGAGTGATGTAGAGCTGGACCACCTCGTCGCCCGCGCGTCGGCCGGTGTTGGTGACGGTCGCTTCGACCTGCACGGGCTGGTCCGCCGCGACGCGCGTTGCCGAGAGCCGCGGCGGCGAAATATCGAAGCTGGTGTAGCTGAGCCCGTGGCCGAACGGGAACAGCGGCGCGGCGTCTTCGAACAGGTAGCCGCGCCGGGCGCTCGGCTTATGGTTGTAGAACAGCGGGATCTGGCCGGCGTCGCGCACCACGCTCACCGGCAGCTTGGCCCCGGGATTGACTTTGCCGAGCAGCGCCTCGGCCATCGCCGTGCCGCCTTCCTGGCCGGAGTACCAGCATTCGAGCAGCGCATCGGCCCTGGCTACCACGTTGGGCCAGCTCGGCGGGCGGCCGTTGATTGCGCAAACAACGAGCGGCTTGCCGAGGGCTACCAGGGCGTCGACCAGCGCGTTCTGGTCGCCGACGATGTCGAGGTTGTCGCGATCGCCGAGATGGGTCTTGGCGAAGCCCTCGCGGCTGGTCTGCTCGGTGTCGCCGATGGCGAGGACGATGGTGTCGCACGTCTTCGCCACACTCACCGCCTGGGCGATCAACTGCAGGTTGCGGTCGTGCGGGAACAGCTCGACCGTATCGACCGAGCGGTCGTCGCTGGTGGTGATGAACACGCCCTGGGCAGTGACCAACTCGGCCTGCGGAGCCGCCGCGCGCAAGCCCTCGATCAGCGTCACCGCCTGCTTGGGGACGCTCGAATAGCCGCCGAAGCGCACGATATCATGGTTCGGTCCGATCACCGCCACCCGGCCCATCTTCGCCGGATCGAGCGGCAGCGTGCCGTTCCTGTTGGTCAGCAGGCACAGCGACTTGCGCGCCGCTTCGAGCGCAAGCGCGCGCGCCTCGGCGTTGGCGGTAATCGCCTCGGTCTTCGCGGCGTCGCCGTACGGGTTCTCGAACAGCCTGGCACGCATCTTGAAGGTCAACACGCGGGCGCAGGCGCGATCGATCAGCGCCGGGTCGACTTTTCCGGCCCTTACCTGGTCGGGCAGCGTAGCGAAGCACTGCCCGTCGGGCAGCTCGCTGTCGACCCCGGCCATCAGCGCCAGCCGCGCAGCCTCGCCATCGTCGGCCGCGATGTGGTGCAGCGTCACCAGCTGGTCGACGCCGTTGTAGTCGCTCGAGACGATGCCGTCGAAGCCCCACTCGCCGCGGAGCACCTTGTCGAGGAGCCACACGTTCGAATGGTTGGGGACGCCGTCGATCTCGTTGTAGCTCGGCATCACCGCGGCGATCGAGGTCCGCTCGATCGCCGCGCGGAACGGCGGGAAGAAGTTCTCGCGTAACTCGCGCTCGGAAGCCTCGGATGGCCCCGCGTTGATGCCGCTGTCGGGCTGGCCATGGCCGGTGAAGTGCTTGAGTGTGGCGAACACGTGGTCGGGCGGTAGCCGGTCGAACTTGCCGGGCCCTTGCAGACCCTCGACGGCCGCCACGCTCATTTCCGAAACAAGATAGGGGTCCTCGCCGAACGTCTCTTCGATCCGGCCCCAACGCGGATCGCGGGCGATATCGACCACCGGCGAAAGGACGTAATGCGTGCCCCTCGTCCGTACTTCGCGAGCGATGACCGTGTGTACCCGGCGCACGAGATCGGTGTCGAAGGTACCCGCCATGGCGATCGCTTGCGGGAACATCGTCGCCTGCGTCGCCATGTACCCGTGGAGCGATTCCTCGTGGACCAGCACGGGGATGCCGAGACGGGTGCCTTCTAGCGCCCATTTCTGCAGCGCGTTGATGAACTCGACCGTCTGGCGCGGGGTGCGCCAGCGGTCGGCTGAGCCGCCCGCCGCCTGGCCGACGCCCGGCGTGCCGCGCTTGTCCGACGGCCGGCCGAGCGCGCCGATGCCGTCCGGGAAATTGGCGCTGGCCTTGGCGGGATCGAAATCGAGGCCGCTGAGCATCGCGCCCTTGCCCGCCCACACGCCGCGCAACTGGGCGACCTTCTCGGCCAGGGTCATTCGCGCCAGCAGGTCGGCCACGCGCGCCTGGACGGGTGCCCGCGCGTCCTTGTAGAGCGGTGCGCCGGCCTTGGCGAAAGCGAGCGGCGCCTGCGCCACCGCCAGCGCAGCAATGCTGCCGCCGGCGAGCAGGCGCAGCGCGCCGCGCCGGTTCACGGCGACACCGTCAGCGTCGTGCTCTTGAGATACTGCGAGTCCGGCCCGGCCATGATGGTGAAGGTGCCCGGCTCAATCACCCGCTTCATCTCGCGGTTCCACAGCGCCAGGCTGTCGGGGCGGATGGCGAGGGTGACCTGCTTGGTTTCGCCGGGCTGCAGCGTGACGCGCTGAAAGCCGGCCAGCTCCTTCACCGGCCGGGTGACGGTGCTGATGTCGTCGCGCAAGTAGACCTGCACCACTTCGTCGCCCGCCACCTTGCCGGTGTTGGTCACCGGCACCGTCACGCTGACGCCGTCTCCGGCCTTGATCGTCGGCGACGCGAGCACCGGCGCGCCGACGGCGAAGGTCGTGTAGCTGAGCCCGTAACCGAACGGGAACAGCGGCGTGTCCTCGCTGAACAGGTAGCCGCGGTGGGCGCTTGGCTTGTAATCGTAGAACATCGGCAGCTGGCCGACGTCGCGCGCGACCGTCACCGGCAGCTTGCCGCCAGGATTGACGCGGCCGAACAGCGCGTCGGCGATCGCGTTGCCCTGCTGCTCGCCGGCGTACCACGTCTCGAGCATCGCGTTCGCTCCGGCGGCGACTGTCGGGTAGCTCGGTGGGCGCCCGTTCACCAGAACCGCGACGATCGGCTTGCCGAGCGCCTTCAGCGCGTTGAACAGGTCGTTCTGCTGGCCGACCAAGTCGAGCGAGGCGCGGTCGCCGAGATGGCTGTCGGCCCAGCCCTCGCGGCTGGTCTGCTCGGTGTCGCCGACGAACAGCACGATGGTGTCGGCCTTTTTGGCGACCTCGACGGCCTGGGCGATCAGCCGGGCGTTCTCGGCCGGATCGCCGAGCTCGACCTTGTCCTGCCACCAGTCGTCGCCCTTGGTGATCACCACGCCCTCAGCGGTGACGATGTTGGCCCGGTTGCCGACCAGCGCCTCGATCCCCGCGAGCGGCGACACGGTGCTGCGCGGGACGCCGTAATAGCCGCCGAGGTGGGCCTTGGTCGAAGTCTGGCCGATCACCGCGATGGTCGGCTTCGCTCCGCTTGCGGGCAACGCCAGCGGCAGAGTGCCGTCGTTCTTGAGCAGGATCAGCGACTCCGCCGCCGCCTTGCGCGCCAGCGCCTGCGCCGCGGGCCCGTCGGACTTCTCCGCCGCGGCGAGATCGGCCCACGGGTTTTCGAACAGCCCCGCCTCGAACTTCATCGTCAGCATGTGGCCGACCGCGGCGTCGATCTCGCTCATCGGCACTTCGCCGTTCTGCACGGCTTCCTTGAGGTGGACGTAGGCGTTGCCGGTGGGCAGGTCGATGTCGACGCCGGCCTTGAGCGCCAGCTCGGCCGCGGTCTTCAGGTCGGGCGCGATCTTGTGCAGCTCCATCAGCTGGCCGATGGCGTAGTAATCGCTCACCACCGCGCCCTTGTAGCCCCACTCGCCGCGCAGCACGTCGTGCAACAGCCAGACGTTCGAATGCGAAGGAATGCCGTCGATCTCGTTATAGCTCGCCATCACGGCGTCGATGCCGGTGCGCTTCACCACCTGTTCGAACGGCGGGAAGAAGAATTCGCGCAATGTGCGCTCGCCGATCGGCGCCGGGCCGACGTTGGTGCCGCTTTCGGGCTGGCCGTGGCCGGTCATGTGCTTGAGCGTGGCGAAGACCTTGCCGGGCGGGAGCTTGCCGTCGGCCGTCCTCGCACCCTGCAGGCCCTCGACGGCGGCGACGCCAAGCTCACTGACGAGGTACGGGTCCTCGCCGAACGTCTCCTCGATCCGGCCCCAGCGCGGGTCGCGGCTGACGTCGACCACCGGCGAAAGCACCTCCTGCACGCCCCGCGGGCGCGCTTCGCTAGCAATCTCGGCATCGACCTCGCGCAACAAGTCCGGATCCCACGTCGAGGCGAGGCCGATCGCTTGC
The DNA here is from genome assembly GCA_025450635.1 of Croceibacterium sp. GTDB lineage: Bacteria > Pseudomonadota > Alphaproteobacteria > Sphingomonadales > Sphingomonadaceae > Croceibacterium_B. The sequence goes on from JANWHA010000034.1 coordinate 32,701, forward strand.
GGGTAGCTCGTCGCGTCCTTGACCGCGAGGCCGTGCAGCGCTTCCTCGTGGAACATCACCGGAATGCCGAGCCGGGTATGCTCACGTGCCCAGGTCTGCACGGCGTTGACGTAGGCGACGCTCTGCTCGATGCTGCGCGGCGGCTCGACCCGCGGACTGCCCGGGCCGTGGAGATCGGAGGGGCGCGAGATTTCGCCGATACCGTTGGGATGAGTCTGCGTCGCCTTGGCGGGGTCGAAGGTGTAGTCGGCGCGCTGGATGTCGGTCTTGTTGTCCCAAAGCGCGGTGATCTGGGCGATCTTCTCGTCGAGCGTCATCCGCCCGAGCAGGTCGGCGACCCGCTGCTCGGTCGGCAGCGAGGCATTCCAGTAAGGCGCGTCGGCCATCGGCTTGGGGATGTTGGGCACCGCCGAAGCCGGCGCAGTCTTCGCCTCGATGGCGCCCGAGAAGCCGATCGACAGCGCCGCCAACCCGATTCCTGCGGCCACTGCGGCGGCCCTGGTGCGGACCCTCATAGGAGCTCTCCCATCCGCCGCATCTTGACTGCGCGGCCCTTCGTGATAGCGCTACCATGATTATGGGGAGAGGGGTTGTCAATCGCCTCATGGCGCTCGCTGCGGCCCTCGCCGTAGCCGCCCTGCCCCTGACCGCACGGGCAGAGGACGGGTATCGGCTGTGGCTGCGCTACGCGCCGCTCGAAGGCAAGGAGCTCGCCCGGCTCGAATCGTTCAATCCACGCCTCGCATCCGTCGTTCGCGACGGGATGGAGCCGAGCCAGCGCGTTGCGGCCGGCGAGCTCCAGGTGGGGTTGAATTCGTTGCTCGGTGTCACTTCGCGCAAGGTGGGGCAAAATCCCGGCGACGTCGTTCTCGCCTGCGACCAGCCGCGACTGGGCGACGGTAGCTTCACCATCAAGGCTGAGCACCATGCTATCCGGATCGCCGGACCCGGCCAACTGAGCTGCCTTTATGGCGTGTTCGCTCTGCTGCGAGAGCTGTCGCTTGGCGCTGATCCCAACACGATCGACCTCGCCGAGCATCCCGCCATGCCGCTGCGCATGCTCGACCATTGGGACGATCCCAACGGCTATGTCCTGCGCGGTTATTCGGGCCGCTCGATCTTCGACTGGTGGAAGCTACCGGAGCATCTCGACCAGCGGCTGATCGACTATGCGCGCGCCGACGCCTCGATCGGCATCAACGGCGCGGTCGTCAACAGCGTCAACGCCAGCCCGCTGTTCCTGACCGACCGCTACATCCCCAAGCTCAAGCGCGTCGCGGACGCGTGGCGGCCCTACGGCATCCGGCTGTACATCTCGGTGCGGTTCTCCGCGCCGAAGGAGATCGGCGGACTGCCGACGGCCGACCCGCTCGACCCGGCGGTGCAGGCCTGGTGGAAGGCGCGAGCCGATGCGCTCTATGCCGCGATCCCGGATTTCGGCGGCTTCCTGGTCAAGGCCAATTCCGAAGGCGAGCCGGGCCCGCAGGACTATCACCGCAGCCACGCCGAAGGGGCCAACGCCCTCGCCCGCGCGGTCGGCGACCGCGGCGTCGTGATCTGGCGGGCGTTCGTCTATTCGGCCGAGGACAAGACCGACCGGGCGATGCAGGCCTACAACGAGTTCGTCCCGCTCGACGGCAAGTTCGACAGGAACGTCATACTGCAGGTCAAGAACGGCCCGATCGACTTCCAGCCGCGCGAGCCGTTCCACCCGCTGTTCGGGGCGATGCCGCACACCCGCCTGATGTTCGAAGGGCAGATCACCAAGGAATACCTCGGGCAGGCGACCCACCTCGTCTATCTCGCGCCGCTGTGGAAGGAAGCGCTGGATTGGCGCACCGGCCCCGACGGAACCGTGGCACAGGTCATCGCGCCGGCGGGAATGGCCGGCGTCGCCAACACCGGCTCGGACCGCGACTGGTCGGGCTCGCACTTCAACCAGGCCAATTGGTACACCTTCGGCCGGCTGGCGTGGGACCCGAGCCTGTCGAGCGAGCGGATCGCCCGCGAATGGGCAGCGCAGACTTTCAGCCGCGACCCGGCCTTCCTCGCCAAAGTGGTGCCGATGATGATCGCCAGCCGCCAGGCGGTGGTCGACTACATGACCCCGCTCGGCCTCGCACACCAGATGGCGACCGGGCACCATTACGGCCCCGGCCCGTGGGTTTGCGACCTGCAGCGGCCCGAGTGGAACCCGTGCTATTACGCCCGCGCCGACAAGGACGGCATCGGCTTCGACCGCACCGCCAAAGGCAGCAACGCGCTGTCGCAGTACGCGCCGTCCGTTGCGGCCCGATGGAGCGACCCGCGCGCGACTGATCCGGACTACCTGCTGTGGTTCCATCACGTGCCGTGGGACTTTCCCATGCCTTCCGGCAAGCCGCTGTGGAACGAGTTGATCGCGCGCTATGATCGCGGCGTCGCGACGGTCGACGCGATGGCGCAGACCTGGGCCTCACTGCAGGCATACGTCGACCCCGAGCGGTTCCAGGACACCGCCGATTACCTGCGAATCCAGGGGCAGGAGGCGCGCTGGTGGCGCGATGCCTCGATCGCGTATTGGCAGTCGGTCAACCATTTGCCCCTGCCCGCTGGCGTACGCCCGCCGGAGCACACGCTCCCCTACTACAAATCGCTCTCCTTTCCCGAGGCGCCGGGACAATGACATGAGCCAAGAAAACCCTTTGTCGCGCCCCGGTGCCGTCTTAAGAGCCGCCCGATGAGCAGAGCCAAGGCCGAGATTGCCCCGCGCAAGACCGGGCGCCACAAGGGCGCACCGACGATCTCGGACGTCGCCCGCCTGGCGAATTGCTCGCCGATGACGGTCAGCCGGGTGATCAACGGCGAGCGCAGCGTGCGCGAGCAAACCCGCCAGGCGGTGCTCGAGGCGATCCACGACCTCAGTTACAAGCCGAACCGCGCCGCCCGCCGCCTTGCCGGATCCGACCAGGCGCGCATCGCACTGCTCTATTCGAACCCGTCCGCCTCGTACCTCAGCGAACTGCTGATGGGCGGATTGGAGCAGGCGAGCCTCAGCGACGTCCATTTGGTGGTTGAACGGTGCGAATTCGAGCGGGACGAATTCGCGGTGGTCCGCCGCCTCACCGACAGCGGCATCGAAGGCTTCCTGTTGCCCTCGCCGCTGTGCGACGAGCAGCCGCTGCTGGACCTGCTGACGCAGCTCGGGATGAGCGCGGTCGCGATCGGTGCGGGCGTCGGCCCGGATCACCATTCGGCCGTGATGATCGACGAATTCCAGGCGGCCTATGACATGACCGAGCACATCATCAAGCTCGGCCACAAGCGCGTCGGCTTTATCATCGGCAACCCTCACCAGACGGCCAGCGCGCTGCGCCTCGAAGGCTTCCAGGCGGCGATGGCCGCGCACGGGCTCGAAGTGCCGCCGGGCTATCTCGCGCAAGGGCTGTTCAGCTACCGATCGGGCCTCGATGCGGCGACGCGGCTGCTCAACCAGCCCGATCCGCCCAGCGCCATCTTCGCCTCCAACGACGACATGGCCGCGGCGACTGTCGCCGTGGCCCACCGGCTGCACCTCGACGTGCCGGTCGACGTCTCGGTCTGCGGGTTCGACGATACCGCCATCGCCAGCACCATCTGGCCCGAGCTGACCACGATCCGCCAGCCGATCGGCGAAATGTCGCGCCGGGCGATCGAGCTGCTCAGCGCCGAGCTCAAGCAGAAGCGCGGCGGCGGCCGCCCCGAGCCGACCACTGTCACGCTCGGCTACGAGCTGATCCGGCGCGATTCGGACGCCGCCCCGACCCTCGCCAAGCGTTCGGCCCGCGGCAAGGGCTGAGCGATGCCCGAAGGGCCGCCAACCCGCCGGCTGCGTTCGCGCGACTGGTTCGACAACGCCGAGCGCTGGGACCAGACCGCGCTCTATCTCGAGCGCTTCATGAACTTCGGCATCACGCCCGAGGAGCTGCGAAGCGGCAAGCCGGTCATCGGCATCGCCCAATCAGGCAGCGACCTGGTGCCCTGCAACCGCATCCACCTCGATCTCGCCGAGCGAACCAAGGCGGGTATTCGCGACGCCGGGGGCATTCCGCTGGAGTTCCCGGTCCACCCCATCTTCGAGAATTGCCGCCGGCCGACCGCCGCGCTCGACCGCAACCTGCTCTATATCGGGCTGGTCGAGATTCTCAACGGCTACCCGTTCGACGGCGTGGTGCTGACCACCGGGTGCGACAAAACCACGCCGAGCCAGATCATGGCCGCGAGCACGGTCGACATCCCGGCGATCGTGTTCTCGGGCGGCCCGATGCTCGACGGATACCACGAAGGCGAGCTGGTTGGTTCGGGAACAGTGATCTGGAGGAGCCGCCGCAAGCTCGCCGCGGGCGAGATCGACGAGGCCGAATTCCTCCGCCGCGCGCTCGACAGCGCACCCAGCGCCGGCCACTGCAACACGATGGGCACCGCGAGCACGATGAACGCGGTCGCCGAAGCGCTCGGCCTGTCGCTGACGGGCTGCGCGGCGGTGCCGGCGCCATACAAGGAACGCGGCCAGTTTGCCTATCGCAGCGGCCGACGGATCGTCGAGATGGTGCACGAAGATCTGCGCCCCAGCCGCATCCTGACCCGCGAGGCCTTCCTCAACGCAATCGCGGCGGTGACGGCGCTGGGCGGTTCGTCCAACGCGCAGCCGCACATCGTCGCCATGGCGCGCCACGCCGGCGTCGAGATCGCCGCGGACGACTGGCGGCACGGCTACGAGCTGCCCCTGCTCGTCAACATGCAGCCCGCCGGGCAGTATCTCGGAGAGCGCTTCCACCGCGCCGGCGGGGTGCCGGCGGTCCTGTGGGAGTTGCTCCAGGCCGGCAAGCTGCACGGCCAATGCCTGACCTGCACCGGGCGGACGCTGGCCGAGAACCTCGCCGGCCGCGAGAGCGACGACCGCGAGATGATCCGCCCGTTCGCCGATCCGCTGCAGGAGAATGCCGGCTTCCTGGTCCTCTCCGGCAACCTGTTCGACTTCGCGATCATGAAGACGTCGGTGATCTCCGAGGACTTCCGGCGCCGTTACTTGTGCCGCCCGGGCCATGAAGGATGCTTCGAAGCGCGGGCGATCGTGTTCGACGGCGGCGAGGATTACCACGCGCGGATCAACGATCCTTCGCTCGGCATCGACGAGGACTGCATCCTGGTGATGCGCGGCGCCGGGGTGCTCGGCTGGCCGGGCAGCGCCGAGGTGGTCAACATGCAGCCGCCCGACTCCCTGATCCAGCGCGGCGTCCGCTGGTTGCCGACCCTCGGCGACGGACGCCAGTCCGGCACCAGCGACAGTCCCTCGATCCTCAACGCCAGCCCGGAAAGCGCGGCGGGCGGCGGGCTCGCCTGGTTGCGGACCGGCGACATGGTCCGCGTCGACCTCAACGCCGGAACCTGCAACGCGCTGGTCGACGAAGCCGAGATCGCTCGCCGCAGGGCCGAAGGCTCCCCGCCGCCGATCCCGCCGTCGAACACGCCGTGGGAAGAGCTGTTCCGCGAGAAGACCGGGCAACTTGGCGAAGGCGGGGTGATGGACTTCGCGCTGAAGTATCGCGGCACCTCGAAGAAGCTGCCGCGACACAATCACTGAGAGTATCGCGTCGCCTTGCTGGCGCGAGCTATCGAAGCGAAATCTGCATCGTCAGCGTAGCGGAACAGCCGGGGGGCAGGACGATCATTTCCTCAGGCGCGCGATTGAGGGCGCTCGGGGAGTGACTGACCGGCTCGCAGCACAGCGCGCTGCCATCGGCCGGGGCGTAAAGGTGGAGTTGCGGGGCGCCTGACGCCGACATGGTAATCGTGCCGAGGTCGTCTTCGATCACCGCCTCGCCGCTCCACCCAACGAAACAATGATCGAGCGTTTCGACCGGCAACCGCTCGCCGGCGGCGAAATCGCCGAAGTGATCCGCCGGAGCAGTGACACCGGTCGGCAGGCACTCCGCGTCGCTTAGCAGCACATGATCGGCAACGAACTGCACGCGAGTGCTCGGACCGCGGCGGAAATAGGTATGCAGGCCGATCCCGGCGGGCATCGCGGTTTCGCCGCGGTTGGCCAGCACCAGCGTAACGGCGCAGCCCTTGTCGTCCAGGCGGATGCGCTGCTCGGCCGAGTAAGCCCAGGGCCAGGGGCCGGAGCCGTCATACTCGTCGGTGAGCACGCACTTGCTGGATGCGCGGCTTACGACCCGCCACGGCCGCTGCCATGAAAGGCCGTGAAGGCTGTGGCGCTCGGGCGGGAAATTCGGCGGTAACGTCAACGGCCTGCCGCGGAAGGTGAAGCGGCCCTCGCGGATGCGGTTGCAATAGGGCGCCAGCGGAAAGCATGCCGACTCGAGCGCGTTGGTCGAGCTTTCCGGCATCGTCCGCAGCACTTCGAGGCCGTCGAAGGTCAGCGAGGCGAGCGAACCGCCGATGTCCGGCCGCAGCGTGGCCTGCCAGCCACCGGCGACGAGCGTCAGCGTCACTGGGTGATCGGCAGCTCGAAGCCGGGCACCGGCAGCGCGCGTGCGTCGTAGAGGTTGACCGCCGGGCTATCGATCCAGGCATAGCGAACGCGGGTCGCTGCCTTGCCGTCGTCGGCGATGCTCAGCGTGTCGCCGGTGGCGGTGGCCGCGGCGTAGCGGCAAGATTGCTGCGTTTCGGCGCACAGCTCGACGCCGATCGCATGGCCGCTGCTCCAGGTGTGGAGACCACCTTCGACGCCGGAGAAGCCGACCACGACCGCTCCGCCTTGCCGCGTGGCCGACACGGGCATGATCAGCGCCTTGCCCTCGGCCCCCATCGCCAGGCGCAAGCCGACATCGAGCTTGTCGGTCGGATGGAGGTTGTTGTTCTCGCCGATGTCGAGCGTCGGAATAAGCGCAGCGTCCTTGTCGGCCGCGACCGCCTTGAATTCCTCGTTGCGGATTTCCGCCCAGCCGGACTCGGTCGGGTGCTCGGTAGTGGGGCCCCAATTGGGCAGCTGCACGACGAGCATCTTGGCCCCCTGCCCGATCTGCTGGCGCCAGCCGGCGAACAGCTCGCGCAGGCGGTCGGCGTAGCCGGGGATGCCGACGTCGCTCTCGCCCTGGTACCAGGCCATGCCGGTCATCGCGAAGTGGCCGAACGGGGCGATCATCTTGTTGTACATCAACCCGATGCCGGCGATCCCGTCCCACGGCGCGCGCGGCGGGTAATCGGTGACCTTGGAGATCGAATAGCGCCAGCCCTCGCCGAGCGCGATGCTCGCGCCGCCGGTGACGTCGAACGACAGGCGGTCCGGCTTGCTCTCCATCCCGCCCGCGCCATAGCTGTTGGTGACCAGCACCATCACGTCGTTCGCGCCCGCCTTCAGGAAGGACGCCGGGATCCGGTAATGCCGCTCGTCGCTCCAGCTCGAAGTGTTGCCGACCGGGCGGCCGTTGACGAAGGTCATGTCGATATCGTCGACCAGGCCGATGTTGAGGGTGCCGCCGGCCTTGGCCTGCGCAGGGGTGAGCGTGAAGGTGCGGCGCATCCACACGTTGCCGTTGCCGTTGGTGGCGAGCGGGGTGCCCTTCCATTCGCCCCACGCCGAGATCTGCGGCACCGGCTGCCAGGCGAGGTTATCTGGGTTGGTCCACGGCGACTGATGGTCGTGCTCGGTCCACCATGTCTCCCACCCGGGCGCGAAGGCGGTCACAGCGGCGAGCGGGTCCTTGCCGTATTCGGCGAGCTGCGCCATCGCGCCCGCGCCATAGAGCTTCGCGCCGCCTTGCGGCGTGAGCCAGGCGCGGATTTGCGAGCCGCCCCAATTCGAATGGATCGCGCCGATCGGAATCTTGAGATCGCGCCGCAGCTGCCGCGCCATGAAGTAGCAGGCGCCGGAAAAGTCCTTGACGCTGTCGGGCGAGGCGGCGGCCCAGGCGACCTTGCCGCCAAAGTCCTTCTGCGGAGTGAGCGCGGTGACCTTGGGGATCATCAGCACGCGCAGGCCGTCGTCGGCGGATTGCTGCGCCGCGAGCGGTCCGCCGGCCGAGTTCCACAGCGAGAATTCCATGTTCGACTGTCCGCCGCACAGCCATACGTCGCCGACGAGCAGGTCGGAGACGGCGGCGGCGGTTCCGTCGGCGCCAGTGATGGTCAGTGCGATTGGATCGCTCGAGGCAGGGCGCGGCGGGAAGGTGAGCGCGAAGGAACCGTCCTTCGCCGCCGTCGCGTTGGCCGCCACGCCGCCTAGCGTTCCGTGGAGCATTTCGCCCGGCTTGGCGGTGCCCTCGACCACGACCGGCCGATCGCGCTGGATCACCGCGTGGTCGGTCCATACCGGACCGAGCGAGGGCGCAGCCAGCGCGGGAGACGCCAGCAGGGCCGCGAGAAAGGCGGCGTATCGGATCACGAGAGCTTCACCCGCGTCGCGGCGAAGCCCGCCACCGGCGATTCAAATGCCAGCAGACTGCCCGCAAGCGGTTGCGTGGCGAGCTTCTCGGCGCTGAGCCCGGCGCGGGCGCTGGTGACGTACGCGGTCTTCATATCCTCGCCGCCGAAGCACAGCTTGGTCAGGTTCGACGTCGGCATCGCCACCGTCATATCTAGCCGCCCGTCGGGCGCAAAGCGGGCGATGCGGTCACCGGCATAAAGCCCGCTCCACAGGAACCCCTCGGCATCGCATACCGGCCCGTCCGGATAAGCGTTCGGGAAATGCGCCTTGCTGTCGACGAAGGGGCGCACGGGGCCGAGGCTGCCGTCGTCGCGGATCTCGGCCGCGAGGATCTTCTGCCCGAGTGTGTCGGTGAAATAGATCGTCTTGCCGTCGGGGCTGACCGCCGGACCGTTGGTGATCGACACGCGGTCGGGGCCGGCCGGCGTCACCTGGCCCTTGTCGAACACGTAGAACCGCCCGGTGTCGGCCTTCTCGCCGTCATCCATCGTGCCGAGCCAGGCGCGGCCGCGGGTGTCGGTGCAGGCGTCGTTGTTGCGGTTGCTCGCCGGTTCGCCGGGCACGTCGCGCAGGCGCGTGAAGCTCTGGTGCGTCGGGTCGAACGTCCACAGCCCTTCCTTGAGCCCGCACAGCAGCAGGCCGTTCTCCGCCGGGAGCACCCAGCCGACCTGGTCGGGCGCCACGGCTTTGGCGTTACTGCCGGTCGCCGGGTCGTAATGCCACACGTGATGTTTCTTGATGTCGACGAACCAGACGACCTTGCGCTGCGCATCCCAGAACGCGCCTTCGCCGAGCGTACACTCGGTGTGGAGGACCTCGCGTACCGGGACGTTCATCTCCATCCGGCGTCGACCCAATAGTTGTGCGCGGTGCAAAAGCGGGCATCGTCGCTCGCCAGGAACAGCGCCATCGCGGCAATGTCGCGCGGCTGAATGCGCCCCTCGAGGCACTGCTGGGCGACAATCTCGGCCTCGCCCTCGGGCGTGTACCACTGCATCTGCCGCGGCGTCTGCACGTTGCCCGGAATGATCGCGTTGACGCGGATGCCGTCGCGCCCGAACTCGCGCGCCAGGCTGCGGGTGAGGCCCTCGATCGCCGCCTTGGCGGTCTGGTACAGCGTCAGGTCCGCGAGGCCGAGGTGCCAGCTGATCGAACCGAGGTTGATGATCGAGCCCCCGCCGGCTGCCTTCATCGCCGGGATCACGGTCTTGGCGCCGAAGAACTGATGCTTGAGGTTCACCGCCATCCGTTCGTCCCAATAGGCCGTGGTCACTTCCTCGACTTTGTGCCGGTCGTCATTGGCGGCGTTGTTGATCAGCACGTCGCAACCGCCGAGCTGGTCGACGATGTCGAGGACCTTGGCGCTGTAATTGGCGCAGTTTCGGATGTCGCAATGGATGAACAGCGGCGGAATCGTCGCGTCGGCCAGCCGGGCGACGAGCGCCTTGCTCGGCTTGTCCTGGATGTCGACGAACGCCACGGCCGCACCCTGGCGCACGAACGCTTCGACGATGGCCTCGCCGATGCCCGTGGCGCCACCGCTGATGATGACGCGCTTGCCGGAGAGGCTGGGATAGACGGCCTCTTGCGCGATCGGCTTGATAATTCCCTCCGCCAACTGCTTAATCCCCTGTGTAAACTGTCTTGATCTGGGTGTAGAATTCGACCGCCGCGAAGCCCTGCTCGCGCGGCCCGTAGCTCGATCCGCGGGTGCCGCCGAAGGGGACGTGGTAATCCACGCCGGCGGTCGGCAGGTTGATCATCACCATCCCGGCGCGGACGTTCTTGCGGAAGTCACGGATCAGCTTGGCGTTGTTCGAGACGATGCCGGCACTGAGGCCGAATTCGCCGCGGTTGGCGAGTTCGAGCGCTTCGGCGTAATCCTTCGCGCGGATCGTCGAGACGACCGGGCCGAACACTTCCTCGCAATTGATGCGCATGTCGGGGTCGGTGTCGGCAATCACGGTCGGTTGCATGAAGTAGCCCGGCGTTTCGAGATCGAGCTTGTCGCCGCCCGCTGCCAGCCGTCCGCCTTCGCCGGTGGCGATGCCGACGTAGCTCATGTTCTGTTCGAACTGACTTTCGCTCGACGCCGGGCCGACCTGCGTGCCTTCCGCCAGCGCTGGGCCGACCTTGAGGCTCTTGGCGCGCTCGGCCAAAGCGGCAACGAACTTGTCGTGGATCGCGTCTTCGACGATGACGCGGCTCGAGGCGGTGCAGCGCTGGCCGGTCTGGAAGAACCCGCCATCCGCGGCGATCGCCACCGCCTTGTCGAGATCGGCGTCGGCGAGGATGACCAGCGGGTTCTTGCCGCCCATCTCGAGCTGCACCCGCGCCTGGCGCGCGACCGCACTTTTGGCCACGCCCGAGCCGACGCCTTGCGAGCCGGTAAAGCTGATCGCGGCGACGTCGCGATGATCGACGATCGCCTGGCCCACGCGGCCGCGGCCGAGCACGAGGTTGAACACCCCGGGCGGGATGCCCGCGTCTTCCAGCACCTTGGTCAGCGCCGCCGCCACCGCCGAGGTGATGTTGGCGGGCTTGAGCACCACGGTGTTGCCGAACGCCAGCGCCGGCGCGGCCTTCCACGCCGGGATCGCGATCGGGAAGTTCCACGGCGTGATCAGCCCGACGACGCCGAGCGCCTCGCGATAGGTGGCGACATCGAGACCAGGGCGGGTGGATTCGAGCGTCTGGCCGTGGCGCCGCAGCGCTTCGCCGGCGAAATAGAGCAGGATGCGCGCCGCGCGCAGCGTTTCGCCGATGCCTTCGGCGCGGGTCTTGCCCTCTTCGCGGGCGAGCAATTCGCCGATTTCGTTCGAGCGGACGAACAACGTCTCGCCGGCCTTGCGCAGCACGTCCGAGCGAACCTCGGGCGAAGCATTGGCCCAGCCGGGTTGCGCCTGCTTGGCCGCGGCGACCGCGCGCTCCACCTCGTCCGCGGCGCCGTCGGGAAAGCGCGCGACGACGTCGTCGGTGTTCGACGGGTTGCGGCTTTCGAGCGCGCCGTCGGCGGCGGTCCATTCACCGCCGATGAAATGTCCGAGTGTCTGCGTATTCATGTGCGTCCTTAAATCCTCTCGGCCAGCCCGCGCGCGGCGAGGTTGCGCATGAACGCACCGATGCCGAGCTCCCACGGCGCGGCGTCGCGCGAGGTGGTGACCGTGTTGACCAGCTTGCCGAGCCGGCGCGAGGAGATCGTCACCGCGTCGCCGATCTTGTGGGTGAAGCCGCCGCCCGGCGTGTCGCGGTCCTGAGTCGGCGCGAACAGCGTGCCACAGAACAGCACAAAGCCGTCCGGGTAGTGATGCTCGGACAACGTCTGCTTCACGAGGTCGAGCGGATCGCGGCTGATCTGGCCCATGTCGTTGCTGCCTTCGAGGCGATAGCCTTCGGGCCCTTCGATGATCAGGTCGACATTCGCCCGGCGCACGTCGTCGAGCGTGAAATTGCCGTCGAACAGGCGGACCATCGGCCCGATCGCACAACTGGCGGTGTTGTCCTTGGCCTTCGACAGCAGCAGCGCCGAGCGACCTTCGAAATCGCGTAAGTTGACATCGTTGCCGAGCGTCGCGCCGACCACTTCGCCGCGCGGGTCGACCGCCAGCACCACTTCGGGCTCGGGGTTGTTCCACGCCGAGTCCGAACGCACGCCGATCTCGGCCCCCGAACCGACCGTGGAGAGCACCGGCGACTTCGAGAACACTTCGGCGTCGGGGCCGATCGCCACTTCGAGGTATTGCGACCACATGCCCTCGTCGATCAGCGCCTGCTTGAGCTCGGCCGCCTCGCGCCCCCCCGGCACGACCGCGCGGATGCCCGCGCCGACCTTGCTCTCGAGCATCTCGCGGATCTCCACCGCCCGGCTGGCATCGCCGCGCGCACGCTCCTCGATCACCCGCTCGATGGCCGAAACGGCGAACGTCACCCCGCACGCCTTCACGCACTGCAGGTCGACCGGCGATAGCAGAGTCCAGCCGGCGGGCAGGCCCTGTTCGACCGAGCCGAGATCGCGCCCGCCGCCGAATTGCCGGCGCTCGATTGCCCCGGCAACGGTCGCGGCATCCTCCGTCAGGTCGAAAATCCGGCCGCCGCGAACGAGAATCACGCAAGGGCCGGCCGGCGCCAGAGCCCGGCCGATGAACAGACCGGATGCATAGTCCGGCGGCAGCAAATCCTGCAGCGTTTCGGCCATCAGCCGCCTGTTGCCCTCTCCGTTGATAGCGCTACCATATGAGCGAGGATGAACGGGAGAGCAAGCCCTTCATCCCATATCGGAGGAATTCACATGCGCGAAGCGTTGGCGGCGGCGGCGGCGATCCTGGCACTGGTTTCAACGCCTGGCAGCGCGGCGCCAGCCGCGCGCTTCGCCAATCTGACCTACGTGGCCGAAACCATTCGCGTCACGCCGGCCGGCAGCTACCGCAACCCGATCCTGCCGGGCTTCCAGCCCGACCCTTCAATCGTGCGCGTCGGGGCCGATTTCTACCTCGTCAACTCGACCTTCGCGTGGTTCCCGGGCATCCCGGTCTACCACAGCCGCGACCTGGTGCACTGGCGCCAGATCGGCAACGCGATCGACCGGCCCGGGATGCTCGACTTCCGCGGTCTCGGCATCGAGCGCGGGGTGTTTGCGCCGGCGATCAGCTGGCACGATGGCACGTTCTACATCCTCAACACCTGTGTCGATTGCGGCGGCAACTTCCTCATCACCGCCAGGAACCCGGCCGGGCCGTGGTCGAACCCGGTGTGGCTGAAGTTCGACGGAATCGATTGCTCGCTGTTCGTCGACGACGACGGAACCGCTTGGATCGTCAACAACGGCGAACCGCCGGAGAGGCCGCGCTACGACGGCCACCGGGCACTGTGGATTCAGCAGTTCGATCTCAAGACGCTCAAGCTGTTCGGCCCGCGCAAGGTGCTGGTCGACGGCGGCGTTCACCCGCAGGATAAGCCCGTCTGGGCCGAGGGCCCGCACATGTTCAAGCGCGACGGCTGGTACTACCTGATGGCGGCCGAAGGCGGGACGGCGGAGAACCATTCGGAGACGATCTATCGCTCACGCCGGCCAGACGGCCCGTACGTGCCCGGACCGGTCAACCCGATCCTCACCCAGCGCGACTTGCCGTCCGCCCGGCCGAACCGCGTGGAGGCCACCGGCCACGCCCAATTGGTCCACTTGCCGGACGGCACGTGGTGGGGCGTGTTCCTGGCGACGCGGCCCTTTGCCGGCCAATCGACCCTGCTCGGCCGCGAGACCTGGCTGCTGCCGGTCAGCTGGAAAGACGGCTGGCCGCTGTTCCTTCCCGCCGACGTGCCGGTGCCGTTGGTGGTGAAGAAACCGGCCCTGCCCGCTTCTCGCGGCAGCCAATGGGACCGCTGGACCGACGATTTCATCGAACGCGCGCTGTCCCCCGAATGGCTGCGCTTGCGCAATCCTCCGCCGGTGCGCGACTACGCGCTACATGACGGCGATCTCGTGCTCTTCCCGGGCCATGAACCGGCTGGGAGCCTCGGCACGCCAACGTTCTATGGTCGTCGCCTGCGGCACCCGACCGCGACGATTTCGACCACGGTCCGCTTCGCGCCCGAGCACCCCGGCGATTTCGCCGGCCTGCTGGCGTTCATGGACGAGGCCCATTTCCTCGCCTTCGGAGTCGAGGGCGACCACAGCGTCAGGACCATCGTCGCTCGCCTGCGCACCGATCCCAAGCAGGACCAGCGCGGCACGATCGTGGCGAGCGCACCGCTGACGGCGGCGGGGCCCGTAGAGTTGCGCATCGCCATCGACCGCGGCCGGGCGGATCTGAGCTGGCGCGCGCCCGGGAAAGCTTGGCATCGTCTCGCAGCCGATGTGGACGTTGAGCCGCTCGCCTCGGTCCACGCGGGCCTGTTCACCGGGCTGGTGATCGGCCCCTATGCCCTCGCCGGACGCTAGCGCTCAGTCGGCCTTGAAGACATAGACCGGACCGACGTCGACCACTTGCGGCGCTTCGGCGAATTGCAGGGCGACCGTGGCTTTCCCGGCGGGAATCGCCTGCGTCGCGGTCGTCTGCAGGCGGATCAGCTGCCAGTTGGGCCCCACCGCCACAAGGTGATCGGCGAAGCCGGGATAAGGCGGGTCGCTGCTCTGCACGCGCACGCCGACTTGCGCCTTGCCGTCCGCGGTGGCGGCGCTGACCGTCTTGACGGCAAACGCGATGACCAGCTTGTCGCCTTCCGCGATGCCTTCGTCGAGCGCTATCGAGGTGCTGACATCCCAGCGGTTCTGGCCCTTCTGCGTCACCGTGAAGCGCGTCGCCTTGCCGAGCCAGATGCTCTTGTCGTCGAGCTGCGCGTAGGAGCCTGCCGGGCCGGAATTGCTCCAGTCGCGGGCGCCCGGCCGGTCGATCAGCCGTCCGGCGCCTTGCAGCTGCGGCGGCAGATCGCTGGCAGCGGGGGGCGCAGCCGGGGCCGACGCGGCCTGCTGGAGCGGCCCGGAGGCCCCGAGAATTTTCGACGCGCCCTTGATCACGATGGTCTGGCCGATCTCGACCGTCTGCTTGGCGCCGGCCAGCTGCAAGGCGACGACCGCGACATCCTTGGCGACGTCGATGTTCGAAACCGCGCTGACCTCGTGCCATTGCCAGTCGGACCCGACCTTGACGGCGGCGTCGCCGAAGCCCGGCCAGGGATCGGCGTTCTGCTGGAAGCGGACATTGATCACGCCTTTGCCGTCGGGCGTCTCGGCAGCCAGCGTGCGGGCGTAGAAGCCGACCGTCACCGTGTCGCCCTTGGCGATCTTGCTCGTCAGCGGCACAAACGCCTGGATCGCATAGGGCTTGGGGTCCGCCTTGGGTATTTCGAAGTGGACCGCTGCTCCGCCGCCGGGGATCGCCGGGTCGACCACGCCGCGCGACTTGAAACCCTGGCCCTGGGTTGCCCATTCGAGGCTGGTGGGATCGTCGATCAGCGTGCCGGGCAATTGTTTCTGCAGGTTGGCCAGCGCCGCGGCGGCGGCCTCCCGATCCTTGGGCGGCGGAGGCCTCGACGGACCTGCGGCAACCTCGGCTGAGCCCCCCAGCGCAACCAGGACGGCGGAAATACTGGCGAGTGCGACCTTGCCTCTCATCGCTGCGGCTCCTTACTTCTCCGGTAGCCCAAACGCCCCGCGCAATCCCGGCAGCCAGCGCTTGGCGTTGTGATCGTAGAACGGGAATGTGTTGGTGTAAGCCCACGCACAGATGCCGACGCCGAGCGGCGTGAAGGCGTCGTGCACCGCGCGCGTATATTGCACCCGCTGGTCGAGCGGGATGTACCTGTCGTAGGCGCCGCTTTCGCCCATGAACGGCACCAGCCCGGTGCGCGCGACGTAGGCCTTCACCTTGGCCGCATCGTCGACCAGCCGTTGCGCATCGGCAGCAGTGCCATACGTCCGCCCGACCTTGGGCGGCGCGGGTTTCACCCAGCCGGCGCCTTGGTGCGTGAAGTCGAACGGCTCGTAATAGTGGAAGGTCGGGTAAAGGTTCGGATCGTCCGGGAGTTCCAGCGTCGCCAGCGAATCGATGCCCGACCAGTTCTCGCCGCCGATGATCACCGGCCGCCGCGGATTGCTCGCCCGGATGGCGGCGAGCGCGGGGGCCAGCGTCGCCATCAGGTTGGCGTTGTCGAGCTTCTCGTGCGGCTCGTTCTCGATCTCGAACCACAGGCGCGAGGCCGGCCGGTCGGCGAAATGTACCGCGACCTGCCGCCAGATCGCCGCCAGCTTGGCGCTATTGGCCGCCGGGTCGGCGTCGAGCGCGTCGAAGTGGTGATCGTTGAGGATGACATTGAGATGCGCCGCCAGAGCCTGGTCGACCACCTCGGTTACGCGGGCCATCCATTTCGGATCGATCCGGGAATCCGGGCCGTCGCCGGTCTTGTCGGACCAGCGCACGGGAATGCGCACCGTGGCGAAGCCGGCGGCGCGGATTCGCTTGAAGTCCGCCGCCTCGATCCGCGCCCCGCCGTG
This sequence comes from Croceibacterium sp., assembly GCA_025450635.1. Lineage (GTDB taxonomy): Bacteria > Pseudomonadota > Alphaproteobacteria > Sphingomonadales > Sphingomonadaceae > Croceibacterium_B. Next base: position 49,101 of record JANWHA010000034.1, read on the forward strand.
GGCGGTCTCGCTCTGCCCCTCGAGCTGGTCGCCCATGTTGATACAGGCGCCGACCGGCAAGGCTCGCGGGGCATCCGCCGCCGCTGTGGTGGAAGCGAGCATGGCCACGACGGCGAGAGACAAGATGCGCACGGGTTCTCCTCAAAAATTGTCGGCGTAATGGCAGAATGACGCCCGCGGCTTGCCGGGTTCCATCGCGGTCTTGTGCTGGCCGAAGGCCATTTGCAGCGGGCGTTTCGGGTCCCAGCGCGGCCACTCCGGCCTGGCGGTCGCGCGCCCGGCCTTACCGTTGGGGTCGCCCGTCACCGCCAGCGCCGCCCAGTAATCCTGCATCGCCACGCCGCCCGGCAGGGCTTTGCGCTCGAACACCCAGCCGATTTCGTAGGCATGGCGGGTCAGGCCGCCATTCTCACCGACGTCGAACTCGTAGCGCCAGACCGGCCAGCCGTGGGCCGCCATCAGGTCGGCCAGGCGGTCGGCCGGGCAGTGGAACTGGACGTCGGATTCCATACGCAGCAACAGCGTACCGCGCCGCGGATCGGGCTCCTCCGCGTGGTAGGCCGCCAGCGCGGACGCCGCGTTCGCGCCGTACCAGTACCGGGCGAATTCGGTCTGGGCGGCCAGATCGGGGTCCTTGTCGCCTGGCCCGAATTCGACCTTGTCGGTGCCGATGATCACCGGCTTGGGCTGGTTCCTGGCAATCAGCGCGTCAGGCGCTTCGGGCAGGACCTTACCGTCGATCGTCGTGCGCAGGAAGGTGAAGCTGGCGCCGCGCGTCGCAGGCTCGCCGAACTTCTCCTCCAGCTCGATCAGCGCGGCGGGCGAGGTCGAGCGCAGCTTGGCCAGGTCACCGGCCGCATCGGCGCTCTTGACGAACTCTTCGCCCAGCCTCTCCGCGTCGGCCAGGCTACGGTACGGCATGCCGAACCCCGGCGTGCCGCTTTCGAGGATGGCCTTGCGGAACAGCCCTTGCGCGGCCGGCGCGCCGAGCAGCAGCGACACATCCTCGGAGCCGGCGCTCTCGCCGACGATAGTGACATTTTCGGGGTCGCCGCCGAAGCGGGCGATGTTGTCATGCACCCAGCGGAGCGCGGCGATCTGGTCCATCAGGCCGTAATTGCCGCTCGTGCCCCCTTGCTCGGCGGACAGCTCGGGCGTCGACAGGAAACCGAGCACGCCAAGCCGGTATTGCAGCCCGACCGCGACGACGCCCTGCTCGGTCCAGTCCGAATCCGCCGGGCCGCTCGACGAGCCCGAGCGATTGGAGCCCCCGTGGATCCACACCATCACCGGCCGCTTGCCGGTCAGCGAGGTGGTCTTGACGTCGAGCGTCAGGCAATCCTCGCTGGCATAGAGCCAGTTCGCGCGGTTCCAGCCTTCGGAGTATTGCAGGCAGGCGGGGCCGTTGCGCGTCCCATCGCGCACTCCTTGCCACGCGGGGACCGGCTGCGGCGCACGCCAGCGCAAGTCGCCCAGCGGGGGCGCCGCGTAAGGAATCGCCCGGAAGACCAGCGCATCATTGGTCGCCGTTCCGCGCACCTCGCCGCCCGGCACCGCGACAACCGGCGCCGCCGGCTGCGCCGAAGCCGCCGCGGCGGCGAGGCCTATCGGCGCGAGAGCGGCCGTCAGCCGCAAGGCAGCACTTGCTCCGCGTCGGTGCCGAGACGCACTTCGGACAGCGAATAGTCGGCCGGGCCGGTTGTTTCGAGGATGAACGGCGCGGTCACCTTGGTCATGTCCGCGCCCTTGGCGGCGAAACACTTGAGCGGCACGCCATAGCGCACGTACTTGCCGTTGGCCGGCAGGCTCACCGGCACGCGTGCACCGCAGTCCGAACCGTCGCAGCGCAGCGCCACGGCGGCGCTGGCTGGCGCCTTGTCGACCTTGACCGTGAACAGCACCAGCACGTCGCCGTTGGTTTCGCGGCTGACGTTGATCGGGTCGTGGCTCGACACCGCCAGCGCCGCCCCGCCGTCGCTCACCTGCACGCGCCGCGCGCCTTCCTGGACTGCCGCGTCTGCCGCCGTGACCTTCGCCCGTCCGCCGATTGCGTCCGCCGGAACGGTGGTGATGCGCTTTTCGTCGGCCCGGTCGATATTGCCGAGGATGAGCGACCAGCTCGCCGCGGGCACGCCGTTGGCGAAATAGACCCGTGCGTCGCGCGCATCGCCGGCGATCTCCGGCAAGGCCTTCCACGGCGCGCGCCCCGATTTGTAGCTCAGGCCATAGCCGAACGGGAACAGCGCGCCGTCGGCCATGCTCGGCGTCTTCGGCCACGCGGCGGGAAGCTTGCCCTTGAAATCGTAGCGCGGCTTGCCGGCGGCGTCCCCGATGAGCACGTCGGCCAGTCCCTCCCCCTCGGTGCCGGGCAGCCAGGCGACAACGAATGCATCGGCCGCGTTGAGTGCCGGGTTCACCTCAAGCGGGCGCCCGGTGATCATCACCGCCACCACCGGAATGCCTTGCGCCTTGAGCTTCTTCATCGTCGCATAGGGCCCGGTGAGGTCCGCATCGAGCGCCAGCGTCGCGCGGTCGCCCTGGAATTCGGCGTAAGGCTTTTCGCCGAACACAACGACCGCCGCGTCCGGCTTCTCGGTGAAGCTGCCGTCGTGCGAGAGCTGCGCGCTGCCGCCGGCCGCGTTCACGGCTTCTTTGAGGCCCTGCCACAGCGTCGTCGAGCCCGGGAACATCGAGTTGGTCAGGCCTGTCCCCTGCCAGCTGATCGTCCAGCCGCCCGAAGCGCGCGAGACGTCGTCGGCGCCCTCGCCCGCCACCAGCAGCCGCCCGCCCGGCTTCAGCGGCAGCGCGCCGTCGTTCTTGAGTAGCACCAGCGACTCTCGCACGGCCTGCCGGGCGATCGCCCTGTGCTCGGGCGAGCCGAGGATGTTCCACTGCCCGGCGAGCGGACGGCTCGAGGGCTTCCCGGCAGTGAACACACCGAGGCGAAATTTCACGCGCAGGATGCGCGACACCGCGTCGTCGATCCGGCTCATCGGGATCGTCCCGGCCTTGGCCCGCGCCAGGAGGTCGTTGTAGATCGGCTTCCAGCTGTCCGGCGCCATGTACATGTCGAGACCCGCCATCAGCGCCTGCGGGCAGCTGTCATTGGTACAGCCCTCCACCTGGCCGTGGGCGTTCCAGTCCGACACGACGAACCCGCCGAAACCCATCCGGTCCTTGAGCACTCCGGTGATGAGCGATTTGTTGCCGGTCATCTTGCGGCCCTGCCAGCTCGAGAAGCTGACCATTACGGTAGCGACGCCGTTCTCGATCGCCTGTCCGTAAGGGAGGCCGTGGATATCGCGCAGCTCCTTCTCGGAGATCTGCGCGTCGCCCTGATCGACGCCGTTCTTGGTGCCGCCGTCGGCGAGGAAGTGCTTCGTCGAGGCGATGACTTTGTCGCGCGCCAGCAAGTTGGGCTTGTCGGGCGGGCCCTGCAGCCCGCGGACCATCGCCCCGACGTAAGACGCGACCAGTTGAGGATTGGAGGAATAGCCTTCGTAAGCCCGGCCCCAGCGATAGTCCTGCGGCACGGTGACGGTCGGCGCGAAAGTCCATTCTTGCCCCGTCACGCGCACTTCCTGCGCCGTCGCCGCGCCGATCTTCTCGATCAGCGCCGGGTCTCGCATCGCGCCGAGGCCGATGTTGTGCGGGAAGACGGTCGCGCCGATGATGTTGGCATGGCCGTGGACCGCGTCGATGCCCCAGATTTCCGGGATGCCGACGCCGCCGTCCGACTTGTCGACCGAGGCGAGGTAGAATGCGTCGGCCGCCTTGAGCCAGTCGCGCGCGGGGGCAAAGTCGTTGCCATTCGGGCCGCTGTTGCCGCCGACCAGGATCGAGCCGAGGTGGTATTTCTTCACGTCCGCGGGCGTCACCGAGCCGAGGTCCGCCTGGACGAGCTGGCCAACCTTCTCCTCGATGGTCATGCGCTTGAGCAGGTCGGCGATCTTCGCCTCGACCGCCGGGTCGCGCGGCACCGGGTAATGGTACTTCGGCCAGATCGCCGGATGGGCGAGGCCGTGGCCGTCGGTCGGCTGCGAAGCGGTCGGCTGCGGCTCGGCCCACGCGGCCGCGCTACCGACGGCCAACGCGGCGACGGCGCCCAAAACGAATCGCATGGATGCGTGCAAGACGGCTTCTCCCCCGAATGCCGCCCCGCCCGCTTCGGTGCGAATTGTCGCGGCCTCGCAGGCATGGTAGCGCTATCATCGAGCGATGCAAGAGCGCGGGAAGGAAAGTGGCATGGCGGGGCAGGATTTCGTGCTCGACCGGCGTTCGTTGCTGAGCGGAATCGGCGCCGCGGGCCTCGCCGGGTGCGCGAGCGTGCCGCCCGGCGTCGGCGACCGCTTCGTCCGCCGCGAGGGGATGCGTTTCACCCGCGGCGGACGGCCATATCGCTATGCCGGCGCCAACGCCTGGTACTTCGCCTGGCTCGGCAGCGACACGAAATACGGCGACCGCAAACGGCTCGGGCGCGAACTCGACCGGCTGCACGCGATCGGCGTGCGCAACGTGCGCCTGCTCGCCGGGGCCGAGGAAAGCCCGGTCAGGAACAGCATCAAGCCCGGCTTCGAGGTCCGCGACGGCACGCTCAACACCGCGCTGCTCCAGGGCCTCGACGTGGCGATGGCCGAACTCGGCAAACGCGACATGACCGCGGTGCTGTACCTGACCAATTTTTGGGAATGGTCGGGCGGAATGATGAGCCGGGTTTACTGGGAGACCGGCAAATACAAGAACATGAACGATCCGGCCGATCCGTGGCCCGCGTTCCCCGACGCGGCGAGCGCATTCTACGCCAACCTGGCGGCGGTGAAGCGCTTCTTCGGCTACGTGCGGATGCTGATCGGGCGCACCAACAGCGTCACCGGCACCGCCTATCGCGACGACCCCACCTTGATGGCCTGGCAGCTCGCCAACGAACCGCGCCCCGGGGTCTCCCCGGCGGTGATGCAGGCGATCCTGCCGGCCTATTACCAATGGATCGACGACAGCGCGGCGCTGATCCGCTCGCTCGATCCCAACCACCTCGTCTCGCTCGGCATGGAAGGCACGATCGCCACCAACGGCGACACGGCGATCGTTTCCCGCGCGCACCAAAACATCGACTACATGACCACGCACATCTGGCCGCTCAACTGGGGCTGGGTCGACGGCAAGAACCTCGCCGGCACGTGGGAGCCGGGCAAGGCCAAGGTGGTCGACTACATCGACACCCACGTCCGCCTGGCGCGCGAATCAGGCAAGCCGCTGGTGTTCGAAGAATTCGGCTTCCCGCGCGACGGCGAGCTGTACGATCCTTCCGTGCCCACGAGCTTCCGCGAGCGCTACTACCGCCTGATCTACGGCGCCGCCGAGGCCAGCCTCGCTGCGGGCGGCCCGGTCCAGGGCACCTACTTCTGGGCCTGGAACGGCGAAGCGCGCGCGCAGCATCCGGATCATCGCTTCCACGCGGGCGACACCCAGTACATGGGCGACCCGCCGCACGAACCGCAAGGCTGGTACGGCAATTTCGACAGCGATACCGCGATACTCGCGATCGTTCGGCACCACGCCAAGGCGTTCGCCACCGCCTAGTCTTCCAGCGAACCGATACTCATAGCGCTCCCTCGATAAAGGCGCGCTCGACCGCGTTCGGGCGCCACGGGGACGCGAGCAAGCCGCCGGGCCCGAACAGCGCCGGCACGATTCCGCTTGCGCCGTTCTCGCGCCATGCCGCGGCCAGCTCCCCCGCCAGCGGATCGTCGACCCCCGCCCCGCCGCGCACATGCCGCAGCCACGCGGCGAGCGCGGTTAGCGTTGCTTGACACCACTCCCCGCGCCGCTGATGAACCGCGAGACTGGCGAGCCAGCGCTGCGGAATCTTCTGGCTGCCGTCCATCGCGATCTGCGCCAGGCGATGCCTGAGTGCGGGATTAGCGAAGCGGGCCAGCAGCGCGTCGGCATAGGCGCCGAGGTCCTGGCCTCTCGCCGGCTCGAAGCTCGCCGCCGCCTCGCGCCGCATCAATTGCTCGACGAGCGGCCGCAGCGCCGGATCGGCAATCGCCTGGTCGACGAATTCATGCCCCCGCTCGAGCCCCAGGTACGCCATCGCCGAATGCGCGCCGTTGAGCACGCGCAGCTTGGCGGTCTCGTAGGGCGCGACGTCGGCGACCAATTGCGCGCCAACCTTGTCCCATCCGGGGCACGGGCCGGCGAAGCGGTCCTCGATCACCCACTGGCTGAACGGCTCGGCGAACACCGCGCCCTCGTCGCGCAGGCCTAAACACCCTTCAACCGAGTCGAGGTCGCCGGGCGTCGTCGCCGGGACGATGCGGTCGACCATTGTGTTGGGGCAGCGACACTCCGCTTCGAACCATCCGACCAGGTCCGGCTCGCGAAGTGCCAGCCACTGGCGCACCAGCCGTTCGAGCTGGCGGCCGTTGCCCGGCAGGTTGTCGCAGGAGAGCAGCGTCAGTCCGGGGAGGCCTGCGTTACGGCGTTCGGCCAGACCCTCGGCGAGAAGCTGATAGAAGCTCGCCTCGGCTAGCGTGGAATCTAGCGAACCGTCGGCTGCGCGCGCGTAGCCCTTTTCGGTGACGGTGAAGCTGACGACATGGCATTCCAGCATCGCCATGTGCCGGACGATGGCCGCGCGGTCGCGCTCGCCGACGAGGGCTTCGCGCACCGAGCCGACGATGCGGGTCGTGTCGCCCGCGCCGCCGCGCTCGGTGAGGCTGTACAAGCTATCCTGCGGGCTAAGCTGCCGCGCCACCCCGTCGGATCGCAGCGACACCCCGGCGATGCCCCATCCCCGCTCGCCGCCGCTGATCGCGAGGTCGGTGTACCAGGCCTCGTGCGCGCGGTGGAACGCGCCGAGGCCGAAGTGGACGATGCCCACGGCCTGCGCGTCGCGATCGTAATCGAAGCACGCCACGTCTGCCGGCAGCCGGTCGAGCGTGGCCGGCGACAGCCTCACAGCCGATAGGCTTGCTTAGCGAGATCGTAGGCGAGCGCCCGGGCGACCTCGTGCGCCTCGTCGAGCTCCAGCCGGTGTTCGGCCACCAGCTCGGCGAGGAAGCCGCAGTCGATCCTCCGGGCCACGTCGTGCCGCGCCGGGATCGACAGGAAGGCCCGCGTATCGTCGTTGAAGCCGACGGTGTTGTAGAACCCGGCGGTCTCGGTGGTCGTCCGGCGGAAGCGGCGCATGCCCTCGGGGCTGTCGTGGAACCACCAGGCGGGCCCCAGGCGGAGGCAGGGGTAATGCCCGGCGAGTGGCGCCAGCTCGCGGGCGTAGGCGCTCTCGTCGAGGGTGAAGAGGATCAGCGTGAAGTCGCGCTCGTTGCCGAAGCGATCGAGCAGCGGTTTGAGCGCCTGGATGTAATCGGTGCGCGTCGGAATGTCGGCGCCCTTATCGCGGCCGTGAGCGGCGAATAGCCTGGCATTGTGATTGCGGAAGCTGCCCGGGTGGATCTGCATCACCAGCCCGTCATCGAGGCTCATCGCGGCCATTTCGGTGAGCATCTGCGCGCGGAACAGTTCGGCGTCCCACGACGAGAAATCGCCCGCTAAAATACGCCCGAACAGCGCCTCGGTTTCTCGGGCCGACAAATCTTCGGTACGGGCGCTGGGATGGCCGTGATCGGTCGAGGTGGCGCCCATGGCCTTGAATACGGTGCGGCGCGCTCGATGCGCGGCGAGGTAGCCGCCCCACGTGCGGCAGTCCTCGCCGGTGAGCCCCGACAGCTCATCGAGGTTCGCCTGGAATCCCTCGAACTCGGGATCGACAACGGGATCCGGTCGGTAGGCGGTGATCACCCGACCGTGCCAGCCGCTCTCGCGGATGGCGCGGTGGTGGTCCAGCGTGTCGAGCGGGCTTTCGGTTGTGGCGAGGACCTCGATGTTGAACCGTTCGAACAGCGCGCGCGGCTGGAATCCGGGATGGTGCAAGGCCGCTGTGATGGTGTCGAAGTAGAGATCGGCCGTCTCACCCTCCAGCCGCACCTCGAGCCCGAACACTTCGGCGAAGACCCAGTCGAGCCACAGGCGCGACGGTGTGCCGCGGAACAAATGGTAATGCTCCGCAAATATCCGCCACCCCTCGCGCGGATCGGCCGCTGCGCCGATGCCGAGCGCTGCCAGCGGCACGCCTTGCGAATAGAGCATGCGAAACAGGTAATGGTCGGGCTGGAGCAGCAGCTCCGTAGCATTGCCGAACGGCTCGTTGCGCGCGAACCAGGCGGCGTCGGTATGGCCATGCGGGCTGACGATCGGCAGCGCCGTCACCTGATCGTAAAGCTCGCGCGCAATCGCCCGCACACCGGGCTCTGCCGGAAACAGGCGGTCGGGATGCAGTTCGAGCTTGTGTGCCAGCCGATCCCTCCTCACCTTGCCTTTTGCGACACCCTACCGCAGTGGTAGCGCTAACGGGAGAGGAGTCTCGGGCATGAAGATCGCTTCGGCAAGGGTCATCGTCACCAGCCCGGGCCGCAACTTCGTCACGCTCAAGATCGAAACCGACGAAGGTGTCACCGGCATCGGCGACGCCACCCTGAACGGCCGAGAACTGGCGGTCGCCTCGTACCTCACCGACCACGTCATCCCCTGCCTGATCGGCCGCGACCCGGCGCGGATCGAGGACATCTGGCAGTACCTCTACCGTGGCGCCTACTGGCGGCGCGGGCCGGTGGGGATGAGCGCGATTGCGGCGGTCGATACCGCGCTGTGGGACATCAAGGGCAAGGTCTGCGGCCAGCCACTCTACCAGTTGCTCGGCGGCAAGAGCCGCGAACGCGTGCTGGTCTATGGCCACGCCAACGGCGCCGATCTGAATAGCACCGTGGAAGCGGTCGGGCGCTACATCGAGCAGGGTTACAAGGCGATCCGCGCGCAGAGCGGCATTCCGGGGATCGACAAGGCCTATGGCGTGGGTCGCGGCGACACCTACTATGAGCCGGCCGATGCACGGCTGCCGACGGAGACGGTGTGGGACACCGCCCGGTACCTCGACTTCGCCCCGAAGCTGTTCGACAAGCTGCGCGAGACTTACGGCTTCGGCCCGCACCTGCTGCACGACGTCCATCACCGCCTGACGCCCAACGAGGCCGCTCAGCTCGGCAAGGCGCTCGAGCCGCACCGGCTGTTCTGGATGGAGGATGCGACCCCGGCCGAGAACCAGGAAGCCTTCCGCCACATCCGCCGCCACACGACGACCCCGCTCGCGGTGGGGGAGGTGTTCAACACCATCTGGGACTGCAAGCAGCTGATCGAGGAGCAGCTTATCGATTACATCCGCGCGACCGTGGTCCATGCCGGCGGCATCACCCACTTGCGCCGCATCGCCGATTTCGCCGCGTTGTACCAGGTGCGCACCGGCTGCCACGGCGCGACCGACCTTTCGCCGGTGTGCATGGGCGCGGCGCTACACTTCGATACCTGGGTACCGAACTTCGGCATCCAGGAATACATGCGCCACACCGAGGAGACCGATGCGGTCTTCCCGCACGACTATCGCTTCGAGGACGGGCACCTGATCTGCGGCGAAAGCCCCGGGCATGGGGTGACGATCGACGAGAAACTCGCCGCCAAATACCCGTACGACCCGAGGTGCCTGCCGGTCGCGCGCCTTGCCGACGGGACGATGTGGAACTGGTGAGGTGAGCCGGATTGTCTGCGTCGGCGAGGGCATGCTCGAGCTTCGCCAGGAAGATGGCGAATGGCGGCTCGGCACGGGCGGTGACGTGCTCAACACCGCCATCCATCTCGCACGCTTCGGGCACGACGTCGCCTTTCTCAGCGCGCTGGGCAGCGATCCGTTCAGCGACGACTTGCGCCAGCGCTGGCGGGCGGAAGGCCTCGACATCTCCCTTACGCTGACCCACCCGCAGCGGCACTGCGGGCTCTACGCGATCAGCACCGACGAGCACGGCGAGCGCAGCTTCACCTACTGGCGCGAGGCCAGCGCTGCGCGCGAGATGTTCGCGCTGCCGCCAAGCGCAGCCGCCACCCGCACGGCCGTTTCGGCCGACCTGCTCTATTTCTCGCTGATCACGCTGGCGATCCTGCCTCCGGATGGCCGCGCCCGGTTGTTGGAGTTGGCCGCGGTGGTGCGCGCGAACGGCGGCGCGGTGGCGTTCGATGGCAACTATCGCGAGCGGCTGTGGGACACGTCTGCCGAAGCGGCGACCGCGCGCGACGCGGCCATCGCCGTCGCCACCATCGGCTTGCCCACCTTGTCGGACGAGCGCGAAATTTCCGGGTCGACCGAGCCCGGCGAAATCACGCGCCGGTGGCACGGCTGCGGCTGCGGCGAAGTCGTGGTGAAGCTGGGCGACCGCGGTTGCCTGCTTCCCTCCGGCGAGATCCAGGCAGCACCGGCGTCCGTGCGGGTCCTCGACTCGAGCGGCGCGGGCGATGCATTCAACGCGGGCTACCTCGCGGGCCGCATGGCCGGCTTGTCCGAAACGGAAGCCGCGCTGCGGGGCCAGTGCCTTGCTGCCTGGACGCTGGCCCGCCGAGGCGCCATTCCCCCGCGCGATGACGCGGCGCCCTACAGGCTGAGCGTCACGGGCGCGCCGGAATAGGTCAGCCACCGCATCGGTTGGCGCTCGAACACCGGGCCGCCGCCGTCGCCATGGACGACGATGCCGATCTTGCGGGCCGCCGCCATGCCGGGGAAGCTGCCTTCGCGCGCGCCGATCGTCAGCCGCCGCGTCGCGTCGTCCCAGCGGAACGGGATGCGGGCGAATTGACCGCGGGCGTAGCCCATGTCGGTGCCCTGGTCCTCGTAGAGCGTGAACGCGCCGTTGGCGCCGGGGAACACGTGGATCGTCAACGGCCCTTGCGGGTCCTCGCCGGCCCATTCGACTTGGGGCCCCAGCGGGACGATCGAACCCGCCCTGACGAACAGCGGCATCCGCTCCCTCGGCGCGTCAGCGGTGTAATCCTGACCGCCCGCCAAGCGCCGGCCGCTGGATTCCTCATACCACTCGGCGCCGGAAGGCAGGTAGACTCGCCGCTCGCGGGCGCGGAATTCGGTGACGGGAGCGACCAGCAAAGCCGGACCGAACAGATATTCGTCGTCGATATTCCACACGCGACGGTCGGCGGCGAAGTCCATCACCACCGGGCGCATGATCGTGCCGTCGTCGAAGAAGGTCCCAGCCGCGAGGGTGTAGATGTAGGGCAGCAGCCGATAGCGCAGCCGGTCGTAATGGATCAGCGCCTCACGCATCGCCGGATCGCCGGCGGAAACCAGCGGGATTTCGCGGTAGGGAAACTCGCCGTGGCTGCGGAACAGCGGGCTGAACGCGCCGAACTGGAACCAGCGCAGGTAAAGCTCGCGCCATTCGGGCAGCGCGGCGGGATCCTGCTTCGAATAGCGATCCTCGACCGAGAAGCCGCCGATGTCGTGGGTCCAGTTGGGAATGCCCGAGAGCGACAGGTTGGCGCCGGCGCTGATCTGGTCGCGCAGGTTGCTCCAGCGCGCGGCGACGTCGCCCGACCACACCGCCGCCGAGGCACGCTGCGTGCCGCCGAAACCGCTGCGAGTGAGGATGAACGGCCGCTTGTCGGGCTGCGCGGCGCGCAAGCCTTCGGCGACGCCGAGCGCGTGAACCAGCGGGTAGCTGTTGAAGATCGCCGCGCCGGGAAGGCCCGCCGCGGGCGAATACATCTGGTACTTGCGTTCCTCGATCGACAGGTTCGAGTGCCAGTCGGGCTCGGTCGCGTCCATCCACCAGGCGTCGAAGCCTTTGCTCACCAGCCCATCCCTGATCTGGCGGAAGTAGATCGCCCGCGCCTCGGGCGAATAGGGATCGTAGTAGGTGTTGGCGTAGCCCGGGCCGACCCAATCCCTCTGCGTGGTATCTAGCGGGCGCTGCAGCAGGTAGCCCTTAGCGGCCAACTCCTTGCCGTTCGCGGTCCCCGGATAGAACTTCGGCCAGACCGAGATCATCACCTGGCCGTGCAGCGCGTGGACCGCATCGACCATGCCTTGCGGGTCGGGAAAGCGCTTGGGATCGAAGCACTGGCAGCCCCACTGGTCCTCGGGCCAGTAGAACCAGTCCTGCACCACGTTGTCGATCGGGATGTGCTGCTCGCGGTA
>JANWHA010000035.1 GCA_025450635.1 Croceibacterium sp.
GCCCGGAACGCTCCCCCCGGCACGACCACGATGCCGGTGCCGTTCGCCTGCCCGGCCGGTGGGCGGAAGACGCTGATCGTCGGCACCGTGACGTTGGTGACGACGTGCACCTTGCCGAGGTTCGGTAACTCGGCATCGGCCCCTTGCTCCGGCCCGCGCCAGCTTTCGGTCCCCGGCGCCTGCCCGGGCCACAGGCGGGCCACTTCGGCGGGTGAATTCAGCGCGGGCGGAGCCGGCGGGGCGCGCTGGCACGAGCCGGCCATGACGGCCAAAGCCAGGGCCAGTGCGCGCCGGCTCAATCGTAATCCGCCGCGTAATCCCCCTCGGCGAGGTCGGAGAACTTGGTGATCTTCGGCTCGAACCGCAGGCGCACCTTGCCGGTCGAGCCGTGGCGCTGCTTGGAGACGATCAGTTCGGCCAGGCCGTAGACTTGTTCCATCTGCGCCGCCCACGCCGCGTGGGCTTCGTGGGTCTTGACGTCGTCGGATTCGACCGGGCGCTTGGGTTCGCGGGCGCCGACGTAATAGTCCTCGCGGTAGATGAACCAGACCATGTCGGCGTCCTGCTCGATCGAGCCGGATTCGCGCAGGTCGGAAAGCATCGGGCGCTTGTCGTCGCGCTGCTCGACCGCGCGGGAAAGCTGGCTGAGGGCGATTACCGGGACATCGAGTTCCTTGGCCAAGGTTTTCAGACCGCGGCTGATCTCGGAGATCTCGTTGACCCGATTGTCCTGGCTGCGCTGGCTGCCCTGCATGAGCTGGAGGTAATCGACCACGATCAGGCCAATGCCGTGCCGCCGCTTGAGCCGCCGGGCGCGGGTGCGCAGCGCTGCGATGGAGAGCGCCGGGGTGTCGTCGATGTACAGCGGCAGCTCGGCGAGGCGCTGGCTGGCGTAGGAGAGCTGCTGGAAATCCTCGCGGCTGATCTTGCCCATGCGTAGCGCTTCGGAGCTGATCCCGGCCTGCTCGGCCAGGATGCGCGTGGCGAGCTGGTCGGCGCTCATCTCGAGGCTGAACAGGGCGACGCCGGCGCCGATCGACTTCTCGATCCCGTCGCGTCGGTCGCGCAGCAGGCGGTCGGCGCAATTGAAGGCGATGTTGGTCGCCAGCGAGGACTTGCCCATGCCGGGGCGGCCGGCGACGATGATCAGGTCGGAGTTGTGCAGCCCGCCGACCTTGTCGTTGATCGAGGCGAAGCCGGTGGTCTTGCCCGAGACGTGGCCGCCGGAGTTGATCGCCGTTTCGATCATCGCCAGCGCCTTGCTCGTGGCGCCGCGGAACGATTCTGCCTCGGTGCCGCCGGCCGCGCCCTCGGCGACGCGGAACAGGGCGGCCTCGGCTTCCTCGATCTGCTTCATCGGCTCGACTTCTTCCGAGGTGTCGAGCGCGCCTTCGACCAGCTCGCGGCCGACCACGACCAGCTCGCGCAGCAAGGCGAGGTCGTAGATCTGCTGGGCCAGCTCGCGCGGGGCGAGCAGGCCTTGGCCGTCGGCGGTCAGGCGGGCGAGGTAGGCGGTGCCGCCGAGTTCCTTGAGCGCCTCGTCGGCCTCGAAATAGGGCTTCAGCGTCACCGGGGTGACCACCATCTGCTTGTCGAGCAGCACCAGGATGCGCTCGTAGAGGCGCTGGTGGAGGGGGTCGAAATAATGCTCGGGCCGCAGCGGCACGGCGAGCTCTTCGAGCACGCGGTTGTCGATCAGCACCGCGCCGAGGAACGCCGCCTCGGCTTCCAGATTGGCCGGCAGCGCGCGGCCGGCGGGGGCTTCGGAGGCGCGCGATTCGGGGCGGAGGAGGAGAGCTTCGTCGGCCATGACTCGCGTGATGCGCTTGTGGCTGACTCGCGGCAAGCACCGCTTTCGAGCCTGTCGCGGACAGCCTTGTGGGTAAATATGAAATATATTTTTCGATCGATTTCCAGCCCCGATCGGGTCCTTGCCGCGCCCATGCTGCGCTGCAATAGGCGGGCATGGCCGGGGCCGACCGCATCGCCCACATCTCGCTCGACGAGGCGACCGTGCTTCAGCGCGGGGAGGACGTCGAGCGTGAGCGCACGGCGGCCCTGCACGACCTGGCGCAGGACAGCTCGTTCGTTCCGCTGCGGGCAGTCGAGCACGGGCACGCCGGCCCGTGGTCGCTGCATCTGGCGGTGCCCGACGGGCGGCTGCGGATCGCGCTGAGCGACTGCGACGGCAAGCCCGCCGGCTCGCTCGCGCTCGGCCCTGCCCGCTTTCGGCGCGTCGTGCGCGAATATTTCGCGATTTGCGATTCGTACTACAAGGCGCTGCGCCAGGCCTCGGCGCGCGAGCTGGAGACGGTCGACATGGCGCGGCGGGCGATTCATGACCGGGGCGCCCGCCAGCTCACCGAAGCGCTGGCGGGAAAAGTGGAGATGGACTTCGCCACCGCGCGGCGGCTCTTTACGCTGATCTGCGTCCTCCATATCAAGAATTGAAGGGCGGGCGCAGCAAAGAAGCGATGGGCAGGAAACGGGCAATCGGCTGGCGCTGGCGCATCGCCGGCATGGTGGTCCTCGCCGCCCTGGTTGCAGGCGCGTGGGGCTGGTGGCGCTTCGAGCACTGGCGGCCGAGCGCGAAGGCATTCCCGGTCCAGGGCATCGAGATCGGCGCCGCCGACGGGCCGGCCGACTTCCGCGCGTTCAAGGCGATCGGCGCGAGGTTCGCCTACCTCGACGCCAGCGCCGGGGCGTCCGGCGTCGATCCGGCCTTCGCCAGGAACCTCGCCGCCATCCGCGGCTCGGGCCTCCAATTCGGCGCCGTGCACCGCTATGATCCGTGCGTGCCAGCCGACCAGCAGGCGGCCAACTTCGTCACCATCGTCCCGCGCGACGCGGCGATGCTGCCGCCGGCGATCGAGCTCGACAAGCTGGCCGACAAATGCCCCAACAGGGTCAGCGAAGCGGGGATAGAGAGCGAGCTGACCACGTTCCTCAACGAGATCGAGGGCCACGTCGGCAAGCCGGCGGTGCTCAAGGTCTCGAAAGCGTTCGAGGCGCGTTACGGCATCGCCGACAAGCTCGAGCGCAACCTGTGGCTCACGCGCGACTGGCTCCAGCCCGATTACGGCGGCCGCCCGTGGACGCTGTGGACCGCCAACTCCGCCTACCGCAACCAGGCGAGCGAGGTGCCGGTGCGCTGGGTGGTGTTGCAGCCGTAGGCGCGGGCGGCGAAATATTCATTGTCTTGCAATCTCGCCGATGGGATGGCGCGCCGGTGCTTCGTCTCGTCAGATTCGCCTTCTGGGCCGCCGCGCTGTTCGCGTTCGCGATGGCGGTCGTGCCGCATCCGCCGGCGATTCCCGTGTGGGACAAGCTGCAGCACATGGCGGCATTCTTCGTCATCACCGTTCTCGGCTGCGCTTCCTATCCGCGCCTGTCGCGGCTGAAGCTGGCGGCGGCGCTCGTCGCGTTCGGCGGCTTCATCGAGATCGTGCAGCTGATCCCCATGCTCCACCGGGACAGCGACGTGCGCGACTGGATCGCCGACATCTTCGCGGTGCTGGTGGCGCTGGCGGTCGTTTCCGTCGTGCGGCGGGTGAATGCCGAGTAGCCCGAGCGGCCTTTCGCGCGGCGCGGAAGGCGTGGTAAGCTGCTGTTCGAAGACGGGCGAGCGCCTGCACGAACCGGAAGAGGAGTTTCAGCGATGATGAACCCGGCCGACAACGAGCTCCTTACCCGCATCGGCCCCGGCACGGCGATGGGCGCGATGCTGCGCGAATATTGGGTCCCGGCGTGCCGCTCGAAGAAGCTGGAGCGCGATGGCGCGCCCGAGCGGATCCGCCTGTTCGGCGAGAACTTCGTCGCCTTCCGCGCGACCGACGGCCGGGTCGGCTTCATGCAGGAAGCGTGCCCGCACCGTTGCGCCAGCCTGGCGCTGGCTCGCAACGAGGACAACGGCCTCAGGTGCGTGTTCCACGGCTGGAAGTTCAGCGTCGACGGCAAATGCGTCGACGCACCGACGGAGCCCGCGGCCCAGCGCGAGCGCTTCGCCGAGAGCGTGCCGGTCCGCAGCCATCCGACGCACGAAGCGGGCGAACTGGTGTGGGTCTATCTCGGCGCCAAGGCCACCCCGCCGCGGTTCCCCGACTATGAGTTCACCACCCTGCCCGAAAACCACGTCCAGCCGATGCGCGGGATCATCCGCACGAACTGGCTGCAGGGGCTGGAGGCGCTGCTCGATTCCGCCCACGTCACCTTCCTCCACTCGGCCAACCTCAAGAGCGGCATTGGGCGCAACTATTTCAAGAACGAGAGCGACTACATGCTCGCCGACGGGGCGCCGGTGTTCGAATTCGACGAGCGCCCCTATGGCTTCCGCGAAGGGGCCATCCGCACGGAGCCGGATAGCCGCCGCTACGCCCGCGTGCGCGAGGTCTCGCTGCCGTTCTTCAGCTTTATTCCCTCGGCGCCGAAAGGCCCGCGGATCGTCTGCTGCTCGATCCCGATCGACGACGTGACCACCGCGCAGTGGTACATCGCCTACGACACCGACGCGCCGATGGGTCGCACGCTGATGAGCGCGTTCGGCACCTGGAGCGAGGACCCCGACCACTTCAATGCCGACATGGGCGATGCCAGCAACCTGTGGCTGCAAGATCGCCAGGCGATGGCCGACGGCCACTGGTCGGGAATCATCGACCGCGGCAACGCCTACGAGGATTTCGCGGTGCAGGAATCGATGGGCCCGATCGTCGACCGCAGCCAGGAATACCTCGGCACGTGCGACCGAGTGATCTATCGCGCCCGCCGCCTGCTGCTCGAGGCGGTCAAACGCCACCGCGAGACCGGCGAGCTGTCGTTCACCGGCGACGACGTCGACTTCACCTCGATCCGCGCGGTCAGCTTCGCCTTCCCGAGCGGGGCCGACTGGCGCGAGGTCGATCCGCTGGAGATGATGGAAGCCGCCGAATAGTCAGGCGGACGTGGCGTCGGGCCGCAGCAGCTGCTCGATCTCGTCATCGGGATCGCACGGACCGTCGTCGGCGTCGGTCACTTCCTTTTCCAGCGCGGCGCGGATCTGCTCGATCTCCTCGTCGGTCATGTGCTCGATGCCGACGAAATGGCTGCGCGCCTGCTCCACCGCCCGCAGCAGCTCGTCGAGCTTGGCCTGGATGGCGGCGCCGTCGCGATTCTGCGAGTTCTGGATCAGGAACACCATCAGGAACGTGACGATCGTGGTGCCGGTGTTGATCACCAGCTGCCAGGTGTCCGAATAGCGGAACAACGGACCGGTGACGGCCCACACGACGATCGTCGCCACGGCGAGCAAGAACGTCAGCGGCCGCCCCGCGGCGGTGGCGATGAGGGTCGCAATGCGCGTGAAAATCCTGTTCATCGCGGGAAGAACACTTTTCATCGCGTTTGGTGCCTGACGGGCGCGGATCGGGATGCAAGGCTTTGCGACAATCGCCCCGTTGTCGCCGGCCCCGCCGCGGGGTAGATTGCGCTTGCGCGACGGCATCGAGCCGCCGCCGTGGGGAGAGAGTTCTATGCGCAGATTGCATTTCGCCGCGCTGGCGGCCGCCGGGGCGCTATTCGCCGCTACGCCCGCCTTCGCCGCGGATTCGCCGGTCGCCGGCACTTGGGCGACCGAGGCCAAGAGCGACTTCGGCACCTTCAAGTCGACCTGGACCGTGGCCAACACCAACGGCACCTATACGGTGGACGTCAAGGACGCCCCGCCGGAAGCCGGAGCCGGTGGCGGCGGGGGTGACGGCGCTCCGCCGGCGCCGAGCAAGAGCACGATCTCCGACGTCAAGGTCGACGGCAACAAGCTGACCTTCAAGCGCGAGCTGGTGATGGGCGACATGACCGTCGACCTGAATTACGACGTGACCGTCGACGGCAGCGCGATGACCGGCACCACCCACAGCAGCTTCGGCGA
>JANWHA010000036.1 GCA_025450635.1 Croceibacterium sp.
GTCAGCACCGAGCCGAGATGCTCGTCGGGCGTGATGATGGTCGCCTTGATCCACGGCTCCTGCATGGTCTCGATCTGCATCGGATCGGGATAGTCGGCCGGGTTGTGGAGCATGATCGTGCCGGCGTCCTCGGTTTTGGAGGCGCGCAGGACGATGCGGTAAACCACGCTCGGCGCGGTGGTGATGAGGTCGAGGTCGTATTCGCGGGTCAGGCGCTCCTGGATGATCTCGAGGTGCAGCAGGCCGAGGAAGCCGCAGCGGAAGCCGAAGCCGAGCGCGGCGCTGGTCTCCATCTCGTAGCTGAAGCTGGCGTCGTTGAGGCGCAGCTTGGCGATCGATTCGCGCAGCTTCTCGAAGTCCGCCGCGTCGACCGGGAACAGGCCGCAGAACACCACCGCCTGCGGCTCGCGGTAGCCGGGCAGCGCCTGGGTGGCGCCGGCCTTCACGGTGGTGATGGTGTCGCCGACGCGGGCCTGCTCCACTTCCTTGATCTGCGCGGTGATGAAGCCGATCTCGCCCGGGCCGAGCTCGGGCAGCTCGATGCGCTTGGGGGTGAAGGCGCCGACGCGGTCGACCAGGTGCTCGGTGCCGCCCTGCATGAACTTGACCTGCAGGCCCTTGCGGATGACGCCGTCGAGCACGCGGACGAGGATGACCACGCCGAGGTAGGGATCGTACCAGGAATCGACGAGGAGCGCGCGCAGGGGGGCGGCGCGGTCGCCCTTGGGAGGCGGGATCTTGGCGACGATGGCTTCGAGCACGTCGGGGATGCCGAGGCCGGACTTGGCGCTGGTGAGGACGGCTTCGGAGGCGTCGATGCCGATGATGTCCTCGATCTCGTGGCGGACCTTTTCCGGCTCGGCGGCGGGGAGGTCGATCTTGTTGATGACCGGGACGATCTCGTGGTCGTGCTCGATCGACTGGTAGACGTTGGCGAGGGTCTGGGCCTCGACCCCTTGCGCGGCGTCGACGACCAGCAGCGCGCCTTCGCAGGCGGCGAGGGAGCGGGAGACTTCGTAGGCGAAATCGACGTGGCCGGGGGTGTCCATCAGGTTGAGCTCGTACGTCTCGCCGTCGCGCGCGGTGTAGTTCAGGCGCACGGTCTGGGCCTTGATGGTGATCCCCCGCTCGCGCTCGATGTCCATGTTGTCGAGCACTTGCTCGCTCATCTCGCGCTCGGTCAGGCCGCCCGTCGCCTGGATCAGCCGGTCGGCGAGCGTGCTCTTCCCGTGGTCGATGTGCGCGATGATCGAGAAATTGCGGATATGCTTGAGATCGGCCATCGGCCGCCCTTAGCCGCGCCGTCACCGCCTGTCAGCAGCCCCGCTCAACTGGCCGGTAGCGCTCCGCTGGAATTAAGCCGCCCGCGCCGCCCCCATCTGCACGTCCACCTGCATGAACTTGGGACGGCTCGGGCTGTCGTTCTTGCGCCGTTCCATCGTGTACTGGCCCGAGGGCAGCGCCTTCAGCGGCATGCCGGCGGCGGCGAGCACGTAGGGCGAGATGCGGTGCCGGGTACACAGGCCGTCGGCGCCGTCGCTTATCAGCGGAGTCTCGAACTCGATGCCTTGCGAAGCGTCCTGCGAACGGCGCACCCGGCCGACCGCCAGTTGGCCTTCGCCGAAGTCGATCACCAGGTCGGTGCCGACCGGCACGTCGAGCAGCCCTTCGATCATCGCGCCGGTCGCCGAGAGGTTGCGCATGACCACGTCGTAATGATGATCCTCGTGGATCACGCCGATCCGGCGGAACACCGTGCGCCGCTGCGAGCGCTGCTTGGCCGGGCCGGACGGCTCGTAGACGAAATCGCCGTTGCCGAGCTTTTCCATCACCTGCTCTTGCGGCACCGCGCGCGAATAGATGAACCCCTGGATGGTCCGCGCCCCGCGCTTGCGGACCAGCTCCAGCTCGTCCATCGCCTCGACGCCTTCGGCGGTGGTGTCCATATTTAGCGCTTCGGCCAGGCTGACGATCGCGGCGATGATCGCCGAGTTGGTATTGTCCTCATCAGTGCAGCCGCGAATGAAGCCCTGGTCAATCTTGATCTTGTCGAACGGCGCCTTGCGCAGGTAGCCGAGCGAGGAATAGCCGGTGCCGAAATCGTCGAGCGACAGCTTGACGCCGATCTTCTTGAGCCGCGTGAACATCTTGTCGACCGCGGCGGCGTCGCCCATGAACACGCTCTCGGTGATCTCCAGCTCGAGCTGGTTGGGCTTGAGCCCGGATGAGGCGAGCGCGTTGGTGACGATGGTCGGCAGGCTCTCGGAATTGAACTGGTGCGCCGAGACGTTGACCGCCACGCGCAACTCGCCCGGCCATTCGGAGGCGTCCGAGCAGGCTTGCTTCATCGCCCATTCGCCGAGCCCGTTGATCAGGTTGGTGTCCTCGGCGATGGGGATGAACACCGCCGGGCTGATCGCGCCCCTCTCCGGATGGTCCCAGCGCATCAGCGCCTCGAACGACACGACCTTGTTGTCGACCGCGTTGACGATCGGCTGATAATGCATCCTCAACTCACCCCGGGCGAGCGCGTCGCGCAGGTCTTCCTCGATCTCGCGGCGCTTCTGCGCGCTGTCCTTGAGTTCGTTCGAATAGAAGCGGTATTGCCCGCGGCCGCCGCCTTTGGCGGCATAGAGCGCCAGGTCGGCGCTCTTGACGAGGTCCGACGGTTCGACGCCGTCGTAAGGCGCGATCGCCATGCCCACGGAAGTGCCGATGATCGCCCGGCTGCCGTCGAGCGAATAGGGCTGCGAGATCATCTGGATGATGCGTTGCGCCAGTTCGCCCAGCTCGCCGCGATCGTCGACGTCGGGCAGGATCACCTGGAACTCGTCGCCGCCCAGGCGGCCGATCTCGCCCCGGCTGCCGACCATCCGTTCGAGCCGCTGGGCGACCTGCTTGAGCAGTTCGTCGCCCGCCGGGTGCCCCAGCGTGTCGTTGACCTGCTTAAACCGGTCGAGGTCGAGCATCATCAGCGCGCAACTGCGCTTGGCTGCCTTGTATGCGGTCAGCGTGGCGGTGAGCCGCTTGGTCATGCGGTTGCGGTTTGACAAGCCAGTCAGCGAGTCGAACTGCGCCGCGCGCGAAGTGTCGCGGTTGCGTTCGTAATCGGCCGTGATGTCTTTGGCGCCCCCGCGATAGCCAAGGAACGCGCCGCCCGGATCCTGGTAAGGCTTGCCGCTGATCGCCCACCAGCGAGGGTCGCCTTCCGCGGCGATGCGCACGGTGAGATTGGCGAACTTGGTCCGCGCGCTCAGCAGGAACGGCAGCGGGCGTTCGGCGCTTTCCTCGCTGTTGTCCTGTTCGAGAATGAACAGCGACGCCAGCGCACGGCCGATCAGCTCTTCGTGCCCGACGCCGAAAGATTCCGCGGCGCTGGGCGACAGATAGATCAAGCGATTCTGGTCGTCGGTCGCCCAGAACCAGGAAATGCCGGCGGATTCGAAATCGTCGAGCAGCTGCAGGCGACGATGGGCGTCGCCCATGCCGATGGCCTGCAGCGGCGACGCAGCCGCTCCGTCTCCCGAGGCCGATTTGCCCCCGAGACCTCGCAAAATGCCGCGCATCGCCATGTGTCCCGAGAACCTCCTTACCTTGACGCCAAAAAGCTAAGTGATTTCACGCGAAACTTATCCTTTCGGGCTTAACATTCCGATAAGTACACATGGTTGCAAACCGCTTACCCGGCCTTCTTCAGCGGCCGCCTGACCATCGCCGCGTCATCCTCCACTGCCTCGATCTTTCCGCTCGAATCGCGCCTTAGCGGAGGCGCGAATTCGAGGCCCATCCGATCCTGCGTGCACCACCGGGTGGTCGCGGTGACGGCGTGGTGCTCCGAAATCTGGATCTCGAAGATTGTGCCGATGGGAACGTTCCACAGGCCCTCTACCAGCGCACCGGTGGTTGAGATGTTGCGGATGGTGCCATTGTAAATCTGGCCGTGATGGTCGAGCATCACCTTGCGCAGCATCGTCTGGCGCGGCGCGCGCGAGGAGCGGGGCCCCTTGGCCACGGCGGCGAGGCCGGTCATCAACCGCTCGCCCGCGGCGGCTGCATCCAGGGGGTGCGCGTAAATGAAGCCCTGGACATGGCTGCAGCCGTGCATCCGCACCAGGTCCAGCTCGTCGAGGGTTTCGACGCCTTCGGCGGTGGTATCCATGCCCAGCGCATGGGCGAGGCTGGTGATCGATGCGATGATCGCGCCATTGCGGCTGCCCGGTTGGGTGGCCCCGCGGACGAAGCTCTGGTCGATCTTGATCTTGTCGAATGGCGCCTTTTTCAGATACCCGAGCGATGAATAGCCGGTGCCGAAGTCGTCCAGCGCCAGCCGCACTCCGATCCGCTTCAGGGCGGCGAACATGGCATCGGTTCCCTCGTCGTCGTTGAGGAACACGCTTTCGGTGATCTCCAACTCCAGTCGCGAGGGATGAATCCCCGCCTGGGCGATCGCATTGGTGACGATCGTGGGCAGCTCCTTGTTGGCGAATTGGAGCGGCGAAACATTGACCGCGCAGCGGACGTCCTCGGGCCACTTCGCGAGGTCGCGGCAGGCGGTCCGCAAGGCCCATTCGCCAATCTGCGCGATCAGCCCGCTGTCTTCGGCCACGCCGACGAACTTGTCGGGCGGAATCCAGCCATGCTTAGGGTGCTTCCAGCGCAACAGCGCCTCGAAGCCCGCAATGCGCTCACTCGCGGTAGCGACGACCGGCTGGTAGAACAGCTGCAGGTCGCCCTGAGCGATAGCCGCGCGCAGCTCGCGTTCGATCTCGGCTCGGGCATGGGCGGCGGCATGCAGGTCCTCGGCATAGAAGTGGAAACGGCCGCGGCCCCCATCCTTTGCCGCGTAGAGAGCGAGGTCGACGTTACGGATGAGTTCCTCGCTCGTCGTTCCGTCGTCCGGCGCCAGGGCAATGCCGACCGATGCGCCGATGACGATGTTGGCGCCGTCGATCAGGTAGGGCTGCGACAGCGAATGGATGATGTCCTTCGCGAGGTGCCCGACCCGATTGCGGTCGGTGCGCTTGGGCACGATGACCTGGAACTCGTCGCCTCCGAGGCGTCCGACGCGTCCCGCTTTGCCGACCGTTCGCTCGAGCCGTTGTGCGACCTGGCGCAGCAGCGCGTCGCCGACCGGGTGACCGCGGGTGTCGTTGACGTGCTTGAATCGGTCGAGGTCGAGCAGCATGATGGCGCAGCAGCGGTTCATCTCCTGCGGCGCCGCGAGGATCTTCTCGAGTGTCTGCGACATCTGGAAGCGGTTGGCGAGACCGGTCAGGGAATCGTAGTTCGCCAATCGCGAAGCGTCTTCCTGGCTGCGGCGTTTCTCCGTGAGATCGGTGCCCGACCCGCGAAAACCGACAAAGTTGTCGAACTCGTCGTGGATCGGCCGGCCGCTGACAGACCACCAGCGGTCCTCGCCATCGATCGCCGCCTTGACCGCCAGTTCCTGGAAGGCCGAGCGCGCGCTCAGGTGAAACATCAGCGTGCGTTCGCCGTCTTGTGCTTCGTCGAGGTTGAACAGCACTCCAAGTGGGCGTCCAACCAGCGAATCCGCCGGGTGGCCGAGCAGTTCCGCCACCGGGGTAGAGATATACGTTAGCTGCGATCGCCGGTCGGTCTCCCAGAACCAGCCCTGCCCGGTGTCCTCGTAGTCGGCGAGGATGTCGCGGGCTCGGGTCTGCGCTCTCTCGCGCGCCTGGCGCAGTTGCTCCTCCTTGCGGTCAAGGTTGTGCTGCTCGCGCGTGGCGATCACGACCGCCGCCGCGCCGAGCCCGACCAACGCGAGCCCGAGCGGCCAGGAAAGCAGGGGGAGAGCCGGCAGCCACAGGGCAATCTGGCCGCCGATAATGAAACCGGCCTGGCGCCGCAGATGCGCCCCGGCGACGGCGCCGAGGCAAACCAGCATCGCAATAGCCTCGTTCATTCGGAGCTCGCCCGAATTGGTCCACGCGATCGCGCCCATGCCGAACAGCAGAAGCGGCACGAACACCGTCAGCGCTAGCAGCATGCTGCGCGCTGCGGTGCCGCCCGGCTTCGCCTCGATCCGCCTCGCCCACGGAACCAGGCAGATGACGCCGAAGGAAAGAGCGAAGCAGACGCCGGCATCGAGCGGAGGCCAGCGCTCGGTCAGCGCGACGTTGAAAACCACTCCCAGCGGAATCGAGGCGACCAAGAAATGCCAGCTTCGCGGCAGCATCCCCCACGGCTCGTCGACAATCCCTTCGGGAAGCGAAAGCCGGTCCTCGGCAGGATTGCGGCGCGCGACCTGGCGCCGTTCCGCCGGGCTTTTGAGCCGCACGATCGGCGCCGCAGCGCGCGGTAATGCGGGGCTGTCCTCCGCATCACCGTGCGGGCGGGTTGCGGGTTGCGCGCCGGCCATGTGCGCAAGATGACAGATCGGCTTTGAACGAGGGTTAATCGCTAAGGTTGTCATCTCCTTTCAGCGACACGCTCTTGCGACGGCACACTTGTTAATTAATCAGGGCTTCGGGAGATTTGCCGAATGCGCCATATCGCGATCGTCGGGTCAGGGCCCGCCGGCTACTACACCGCCGAAGCGGCGCAAAAGCAGTTCGGCGACGGAGTCCGCGTCGACATCTTCGACCTGCTTCCGGTGCCCTATGGCCTGATCCGCACCGGTGTCGCGCCCGATCACCAGTCGATCAAGGCGGTTTCGCGCCGGTATGAAAAGACCGCCCTGAGCGACAACGTTCGCTTCGTCGGCAATGTCGCGGTCGGCACCGACGTGACCATTCCCGAGCTGCGCGAGCTGTACGACGCAGTCGTCCTGGCGACCGGAGCCCCGAAAGACCGGCCGATGGATATCCCCGGCGCCGAGCTGGCGAACGTGTTCGGCAGCGCCGCGTTCGTTGGCTGGTACAACGGCCATCCCGAGTTCGCCGATCTCGACCCCGATCTTTCGGGCCATTCGGCGGTGGTGATCGGCATGGGCAACGTCGCGCTCGACGTGGCGCGCATTCTCGCCAAAACGCCGCGCGAGTTCGAAGGCAGCGACATCGTCGGTCACGCGCTCGAGGCGCTGAAGGCTTCAAGCATCCAACGGATCGTCATCCTCGGTCGGCGAGGGCCGCACCAGATCATGATGACACCGAAGGAGCTGGGCGAACTGGGCGAGCTCGAGCGCGCCGCTCCGCACGTGGATCCGCGCGATCTGCCCGAGCAGGCCGAGGACGCGATCCTCGAACCGGGGTTGCGCAAGTCGGTCAACCTGGTGCGGGCATTCGCCGCCATTCCCGAGCACATTCGGGCCGAGAAGCGCATCGCTATCGAATTCGACTTCTGCGCCCAGCCCGTGGCGCTGATCGGTCGCGACAAGGTGGAAGCAATCGAGGTCGAACGGACCGAAGTCGTCGCCGGCCGCGCCAAGGGGACCGGGGAAACCTACCACATTCCCGCCAGCCTGGTGGTCAGCTGCATCGGCTATCGCACCACGCCGATCCCCGACGTGCCGTTCGACGAACGTGCCGGCCGTTTCGCCAACGATGAGGGCCGCATCCTGCCCGGCCTCTATTGCGTCGGCTGGGCCCGCCGCGGCCCCTCGGGTACGATCGGCACCAACAAGCCGGACGGGTTCTCCGTCGCGGGCAAAATTCAGGAGGACATCGACAACGGCGCCCTGGGTCCGGGGACGAAGGCGGGACGGCCCGGCTTCGATGCGCTGGCGCAGGCGCGCGGGCTCGAGGTGGTCACCTTCCGCGACTGGAAAAAGATCGAGGAAGCGGAGGAGAAAGCCGCGCGCGACGGCGCGCCGCGCGAGAAGTTCGTCGACATCGAGGCGATGATCAGGGCGCGAAGATAGCGCCCGGCCGATAAACCAACCTTAACCACGTGCGGCTATGCGGCTCGCAAGGGGGCGCAATGGCCGAACGCAACCGCTTCGTCACGCTGGATGCCTTGCGCGGCATCGCGGCGATCGGCGTGATGCTCTATCACTCGATGCCGGACAGTCCGCTGGTGATTCCCGGCGGCTATCTCGCGGTCGACCTGTTTTTCGTCCTGAGCGGTTTCGTCATCGCGTTCACCTACGAACACAAGCTGCGCGAGGGGATGACGCCGCGCGAATTCCTCACCCTTCGCGCCATCCGGTTATGGCCGATGCTGCTGGTCGGAGCGGGGCTGGGCATCGCTCTCTATGGCGGCCAGGCCGGCATGCTGTTTCTCTTGCCGAGTCCCTATTCCGACACCCTGTATCCCAGCAATCCTCCACTGTGGTCGCTCATGCTCGAGGGGATCGCCTATCTCGGCTTCGCGACCTTCGCCTGGCGCTTGCGAACCGGAGGCCTGGTCGTTCTTGCCGGCGTCAGCGCGGCCACGCTCGCGGGATTCGCCTTCATCGACAGCGGACGGCTGCATGAATTCGGGGCCTTCTGGAGCAGCCTGCCAGCTGGCCTGGCGCGCGTTGCGTTCTCATTCACGATGGGAATGCTGATCTACCGGGTGCGCCGTGGAGATGGATTGCGGCATGGTCCTGACAAACGTGCGTGGTCGCTGGTTGCGGGGTTGCTCGGCGTCATATTCTTCATGCCCGATTCCGGCCGGACGGGCGGCGTGCTGGCAATCCTGCTGGTTTTCCCGGCGATGCTTTGGTTCGCTTCCAAGTGGGAGCTTCCGCTTCCCCGCGCCGGCCTGTTGCTCGGTGCGGTGTCGTATCCGCTCTACTGCATCCATGTGCCGATCCTGGCTGCGACCGCCGCCTCCGCCGTCTCGCGGCCCGTCGTGTGGGCGATCCTAATCCCCGTGAGCCTGATGCTCGACCGGTGGTGGGATCGGCCGGTCCGGCGGTGGTTGCTCGCTCTGCGAGCGCGCTCGGAGGCTCAGACCCGCATCGGCATCAGCACGTAGAGCGCGGGGCTCTTGTCGTCCTGGCGGATCAGCGTCGGGGCGCCGGGGTCGGCGAGGTGCAGCTCGACCGTGTCGCCGTCGATCTGGGCGAGGATGTCCTTGAGGTAATTGGCGTTGAAGCCGATCTCGAGCGCATCGGAGCTGTAGTCGGCGGGGACTTCCTCGGCGGCCGTGCCGTTGTCGGGGCTGGTGACCGACAGGGTGACCTTGTCGGCATCAAGCGCCATCTTGACCGCGCGGGTGCGCTCGGTGGCAATGGTGGCGACGCGGTCGACGCCTTCGTAGAAGCTCTTCGGATCGAGCTTGAGCAGCTTGTCGTTGCCGGTCGGAATGACGCGCGAATAATCCGGGAACGTGCCGTCGATCAGCTTGCTGGTGAGGACCACCCCGCCCTCGCCGCCGAGCGTAAAACGGATCTTGCTGGCCGAGAGATCGACCTCGGCGTTGCCGTCGAGCGATTCCTCGAGCAGCTTGCGCAGCTCGGCGACCGCTTTGCGCGGCACGATAACGTCAGGCATGCCCTCGGCGCCCTCGGGCCGCGGCAGGGTGAAGCGCGCGAGGCGATGGCCGTCGGTCGCCGCTGCTTTCAGCACCGGCTTGTCCTCCTCCGACACGTGCAGGAAGATGCCGTTGAGGTAGTAGCGCGTCTCCTCCGTGGAGATCGCAAAGCGGGTGCGGTCGATCAGCTCGGCCAGGGTCTTGGCCGGGATCTCGAAGCTCGTCGGCAAGTCGCCCTCGACGATCATCGGGAAATCGTCGCGCGGCAGGGTCGGCAGCTGGAAGCGGCTGCGGCCGGCCTTGACGGTCATGCGGTTGTCGCTCGTCTCGAGGCTGACCTGGCTGCCGTCGGGCAGCTTGCGGGCGATGTCGAACAGCAGGTGGGCCGAGACGGTGATCGCGCCGGCCGCTTCCACTGAGGCCGCGTCGAGGCTTTCGACGACCTGCAGGTCGAGATCGGTGGCCATGACCTTGACGAGCCCGTCGGCCGAGGCCTCGATCAGCACGTTGGAGAGGATCGGGATGGTGTTGCGCCGCTCGACCACCGACTGCACGTGGGACAGGCAGCGAAGCAGCTTGGCGCGTTCGATGGTGGCCTTCATCGGTCCTTCTCGTTCCCCCTTGCGCGCCCCCGAGTAACGGGATGGGCCGGAATCGCCCGCGAGCGCCGGAATATGTCGCCATTACCCTTAGCGCGGGGCGCGCTGGCAGCAAGGCTGGAATGGGCCGTGCTGGGGATAAATGGAACGGTTCGGCGCTTCGCTCGCTAACAAGCCAACGCATGGCCCCTCCCGCTCCAGACGATTCGTTCGACAAGCTCGCCGGAAAGGGGGCCGCAGTTCACCTGGCAGGGACCTCAGGTTTCGACCAGGCGCGCGATCGGGCGATCTGGAACAAGCGGCTCGCCCAGGCGCGAACGCCTGCTGCGATCGTCTCGGTGGACTGCGCGGAGCAGGCGGCGGAGGCGGTGCGCTTTGCTGTATCGAACGGCCTCACGGTTTCGCCGCGCGGTGGCGGGCACAACTACGAGGCCTCGCCGCTGCGCGACGGCGGCATCCTCCTCGACCTGGGCGGGTTGAATGGCGTGGAGGTCCACGCGGAGAAGCGCATTGCGAAGGTGGGGGCCGGCATCCTCGGCAGCGCGTTGAGCGAGGAACTGGCCAGGCATCGGCTGGCGTTCCCGATCGGCCATTGTGTCGACGTCGCATTGAGCGGTTACCTGATCGCCGGCGGCTTCGGCTGGAATGCGGGCGAATGGGGCGCCGCTTGCGCCAACGTCGAAGCGATCGAGATGGTGACCGCCGCCGGTGAAATCGTCCTCGCCAATGCCGACAACCATCCCGAACTGTTCTGGGCCGCGCGCGGCAATGGGCCTGGCTTCTTCGCGGCCGCGACCGCGTACCACCTCAAGCTCCATCCGCTGCCACCGACCGCCTATGCGTGGCGCGCCGCGTTCGCCGCGACGAGCGCGCCCGAGCTGGCCGAATGGCTGACCGCCGCCGTCGCCGCCGCGCCCGCGCAGACCGAGGTCGGATGCTTCCTGTTCGCGCACTGGGACACCGGCGAGCACGCGATCGTGCTGCGCGTCTCGGCCTGCGGCGACAACGAGGCGGACGCGCGCGAGAAGATTGCGCCGTTTACCGCGCCGCCACGCGCCGCGCGGATGATCGGCGAGGTGAAGGAGGGTCCGATGCCCTTTACCGAGCTGTTCAAGCTCTCCCCGATGCCTGCGGGAAAGCGCGTCGCGGCAGATCATATGTGGAGCGACGCGGCGATCGGCGATCTGCTGCTGGCGGTCCACGAACTGCCGGCGCCGAGCCCGGATTCGACCATCGACATTGTCGCGTTCGGGGGCCACACGCCCGTCGCCGCGCCCGAGAACGCGGCGCTCACCGTCAGCGGCGGCACCGGAGTCGGCATCTACGCTCTGTGGGACGATGCGGCGGGCGACGAAGCCAACCGCGCGTGGGTCCGCCGGGTCGACGATGCCCTCGCGCCGTTCCGCACTGGCCGCTACGTCGGCGAGGCTGACCTGACGCTTGGTCCCCAGCGCCGGGGCGAGTGCTTTACTCCGGAGGCACTCGAACGGTTGGAAGCCATCCGCCGCCGCTACGACCCGGACGGCCTGTTCCCGCCCTGGCCCTAGCCGCGCAGGAACTGGTCGGGCTCGAGTGCCATCATCGCTTCCGAGCCTGCTTCGATCTTGCGGGTCAGTGCCGCGCATTCGGGCAGCCAGCGCTTCGCATAGAACCGCGCCGTGGCGAGCTTGGCGGCGTAGAATGGATCGCTCTCCCTGCCCGCGGCGATCTCGGCCATGCGCAGCCACATCCAGCCGAGCGCGAGCGTGCCGATAAGGTGCATGAACGCGTATGACCCGGCGCCCAGGGCATTTGCATCGGCCTTGGCCGTGGCGACAAGGAACCGTCCCGCTTCGCGCGCCTCATGAACCGCCTCCCGCAAGGGCAAGGCAATGAACCGGACGCCCGCGCCGGCTGACTCGCAAGTCCCTTCGACCAGAGCCAGGAACCTTTCGGCCACTTGCCCCTCGTCGCGCGCCAGCTTGCGGGCCGCTAGGTCGAGCGCCTGGACGCCGTTGGCGCCTTCGTAGATCATCGGTACGCGGGCATCGCGCACGATCTGCTCCATGCCATACTCGGCGATATAGCCGTGGCCGCCGAAGCACTGCTGCATCGCGACTGCCGTCTCGAAGCCCTTGTCCGTGCCGAAGCCCTTGATCACGGGGGTGAGGAAGCCGACCAGCTGATCGGCGGCGGCGCGCGCCTGCTCTGTCGGCGCGCGGTGCGACCGGTCGATCTGCAGGGCCGTCCACGCGACCAGCGCGCGCATACCTTCGGTGAACGCCCGCGCGTCCATTAGCATCCGCCGCACATCGGGTTGTGCGATCAGCGAATCCGCGGCTGCTGTGCTGCCGGCCGCTCTGCCCTGCTTGCGCTCGATGACGTAGGCGGCGGCGTTCTGGTAAGCGAGTTCCGCCTGCGCCAGCCCCTGATTGCCGCAACTGAGCCGGGCCACGTTCATCATGATGAACATCGCCGCAAGGCCGGCGTTCGGCTCGCCGATCAGCCAGCCGGTCGCGCCGTCGAAGTTCAGCACGCAGGTGGCGCTGCCGTGGATGCCCATCTTGTGCTCGATCGCGCCGCAAGTGGCGGCGTTGCGGGCGCCATCGGGCAGGACCTTCGGCACGAGGAACAGCGAGATGCCGCGCGATCCCTCCGGCGCGTCCGGCAACTTGGCCAGCACCAAGTGGACGATGTTGTCGGTCAGGTCCTGTTCGCCGCCCGAGCAGAATATCTTCTCGCCGATGATCCGATAGGTGCCATCGTCCCGCGGCTCGGCGCGCGTCCGAATCAGGCCCAGGTCGGTGCCGGCCTGCGCCTCGGTCAAAGCCATGGTGCCGAGCCATTCCCCGGACACCAGCTTCGGCAGGTAGCGCGCCTTCAACTCCTCGCTGCCCTTGGCAACCAGCGCGGCGACTGCGCCCTGATTGAGACCGGGATACATGTTGAAGGCATGGCAGGCGGAATCGAGGTATTCCTCGACCACCGCCGCAAGCACGTGCGGCAACCCTTGACCGCCGTATTCCACCGGCAACGCCAGCGTGCCCCAGCCGGCCTCGACGTACGCCCGATACGCTGGCCGAAAGCCGCTGGGCGTGGTCACCGAGCCGTCGGAATGACGGGTGCAGCCCTGCTCGTCGCTTACCCTGTTGAGCGGAGCGATCATCTCCGCCGCGAACCGGCCAGCCTCATCGACGATCGTGTCGATAAGCTCGCCATCCGCCGCGAGTTCGCCGAGATCGCCAATTCGCAGCAATTCGTGAAGGACGAAACGCGTGTCGCGCGCCGGCGGGGTATAGGTCGGCATCGGCTCAGGCGATCGGCCGGAGCGCGTCATCATCTAGCGCGCGATAGAAGCAACTGCGCGCACCCGTGTGGCACGCCGGACCTTGCGGAAGCGCCTTGAGCACCAGCGCGTCCTGATCGCAATCGACCAGGATCTGCTGCACGCGCAGCACGTTCCCGGACGTTTCGCCCTTCATCCACAAGCGGCCGCGACTGCGCGAGTGAAAGTGGGCGAGTCGAGTGTCCCGGGTCTTGTCGAGGGCCTCGCGGTCCATGAAGGCAACCATCAGGATTTCGCCCGTCTCGGCGTGCTGCACGACGGCCGACAGCAGGCCGCCTGAATTGAACTTGGGCATGAATTCGCTGCCCATTTCGCGTGCCGCACGTTTTCTATCGGTGCCGGAAATGGCTTTTTCCTTTCAGCCTGTTGCGCGACCGGGCCGGCCTGGGGCCCACTTGTTGCACGATAACCACAGATGGGGGGCAAAATCCATGCGTTCGGGCGAAGGTGGCTTTTTTCGAAAACCTTTCAGTGAAATGAATGTGTCCGCGGTTTTGACGGACCGCCTGTCCACACCGGACGCGCAACGTCGCCAAGGTATGGGGGGTCTCGGTACCGGCCTTCAATGGACGGACCGAAACATGAGGGTTTGGACCGGTGGCACCCACTGGGGGCGGTGCCTAGGTTCAGCGATTTTCGTCACGCGAACGGCCGGGGTCAATCCCCGGCCGTTTTGCTTA
>JANWHA010000037.1 GCA_025450635.1 Croceibacterium sp.
AGGTGGTCGCGGCCGGTCGGCAGGGTGATCTCGCTGCACAGGTTCGAGGTCGAGACCTTGAGGCCGAGTTCGCGGTGATGCTTGGGCATCATCCGGTTCACCGTGTCGGAGAAGACGATATACGGCTCGCCGGTGGCGAGGCGGGTCTCGACCAGCTTCTGGAACAGGCTGCGCGCATCGACCGTGGCGCGCACGCTGCCGTCCTTCGGGCTCAAGAGGTTCCATGCGGCGCCGGCGCGGACGGCTTCCATGAACGCGTCGGAGACCAGCACGCCGTGGTGCAGGTTGAGCGCCTTCCGGTTGAAGTCGCCGCTGGGTTTGCGGATCTCGAGGAATTCCTCGATCTCCGGGTGGCTGATGTCGAGATAGCAGGCGGCCGAGCCGCGCCGCAGGGAGCCCTGGCTGATCGCCAGCGTCAGGCTGTCCATCACCCGCACGAACGGAATGATGCCGCTGGTCTTGCCGTTGAGCCCGACCGGCTCGCCGATCCCGCGCACGTGGCCCCAGTAAGTGCCGATGCCGCCGCCGCGGCTCGCCAGCCAGACGTTCTCGTTCCAGGTGCCGACGATGCCTTCGAGGCTGTCGCTGACCGAGTTGAGGTAGCAGCTGATCGGCAGCCCGCGGCCCGTGCCGCCGTTCGACAGCACCGGGGTCGCCGGCATGAACCACAAGTTGGAGATGTAATCGTAAAGCCGCTGGGCGTGCGCCTGGTCGTCGGCGTAAGCGTCGGCGACGCGGGCGAACAGGTCCTGGTAGCTCTCGCCGGGCAGCAGGTAGCGGTCGGACAAGGTGTCCTTGCCGAAATCGGTCAGCAGCTCGTCACGCGCGGGATCGGTCTTCACGTCGAAGCGGCGCGCGCGGACCGCTTTCGAATCGTCCGCCGGCTGCGCGGCGGCCTTGAGCGCCGTGGCCATCGCTTCGGCGGCGGCCTGTTCGACCACCAGAGATTCGCTGCCGTCTTTCCTGTCCATCGTCATCGCTGTGCCTTCCGGCGCCTGCTCGGGTTTGGTCCTGGTCGTGGGTTCGGCCGTCGTGTCGTTGGCGGTCGCTGCTTCTGCGAGATCGAGACCCATTGCCGCTTCATCCCCGGTGCGAAATTCCATGATCGTCGTGTCCCCCGATTCATTGCCGGCGGGCCATCCGCCATAGCCGATGTTCCGCATCTGTTCGAATCAAAAGGGCGCCCGCGCACCCTATCGATTCGCCTGCCGAAAGCGGGAAAAACTTTTCCCGTATTTCTCCCCAGCCGGGCCTGCAGAAGACACTTTTCGAGACCGGATTCCGCTCTTCGGCATATGGGTACGCCGGGTGAGAAATCTAGGTCTTGTGGGTGTCCCCCGCATCCTGACCACAAGCCATAGTGAATCGACGCGGACTGCGGCGCAAGAGGGTTAAAGCCGGATTAAGACCAGGCGGCCGGTTTCCGGCCCGGTGTGTTACCCAGGCCATACGCCGCGACGCGCGGGGAATTCTCGGCTCACGCGCAGCGCAAGAGTCAAAATGAGTTGTCCAAAAAAATTTTTGTCCCCCGCGCTCTTTGAATCAATCGAATCCAGAGCGGCAATTTTGCTTCGCGATTGGGCTGGCGGCGGCAACCTCCTGCGCGGGGTCCGACGTGACATCGCCCTTGCGCCGTGGCCCACGGCAGATAAGGATGGCGATCGAGGGTCGCCGAGGGAGTTTCAGCCATGCTCAATGTCGTGTCCGCCATCATCGTCGGCCTGGTCGTCGGCGTGCTTGCCCGGTTCTTCTATCCCGGCGCCGTCCACATGGGCTGGATCGCCACCTTCCTGCTCGGCATCGGCGGCTCGCTGCTGGCGGGCCTGGTTACCAGCCGCGGCCAGAGTGGGTTCCATCGCGCCGGTTTCCTCGCGTCGATCATCGGCGCGATCGTGCTGATCTTCGTCGGCCACCTGCTGCATATCGGCGGGTAAGGCCCGCCGCTCGCCGGGTGCGTGGGGCCGCTAGACCGCGGTCCCGAAAAGCCTGCCCACGCCGGCCGTGACCGCCATGGCGAGCGCGCCCCAGAAGACGACTCGGGCGATTCCCTTCAGCACCGGCGCCCCTCCGGCGCGCGCGCCGAGCGCGCCCAGCAGGGCGAGGAACGCGAGCGATGCCGCGGTCACGCCGGCCGGCAAGGCCGGCAGCGGGGTCAGCAGGGCTGTGACCATCGGCAGCGCGGCGCCGAGAGAGAACGTTGCGGCCGAAGCCATCGCTGCCTGCAGCGGCCGAGCGGACGTCAGCTCGGAAATCGCCAGCTCGTCGCGGGCGTGCGCCGCAAGCGCATCGTGGGCGGTGAGCTGCTGGGCGACTTCGCGCGCGAGCTCGGCGCTGAGCCCGCGGGCGCGATAGACCTCGGCCAGTTCGTCGAGCTCGAATTGCGGCTGCTCGGCCAATTCGCGCCGTTCGCGCGCAAGGTCGGCGGCTTCGGTATCTGCCTGCGAGCTGACCGAGACATATTCTCCCGCGGCCATCGACAAGGCGCCGGCGGCGAGCCCGGCGAAGCCTGCCAGCAGCACCTCGGGCTTCCCGGCCGCCGCCGCGGCCACGCCGACGATCAGGCTCGACGTCGAAACGATTCCGTCGTTGGCGCCAAGCACGGCCGCGCGCAGCCAGCCGATGCGGCCGATGTTGTGCCGTTCGCGATGCAATCTGCTCATTCACGCCTCCGCCAAAGCCCGCTCATGCCACCGGTCCGCGGCTGAGCTTTATCGGCAATGTTACTAAGCGCCGGTCAGGCGGCTTCGGCCTCGTGGGGCGGCGCCATCAGGGCGACGAAGTCGGCCGGCGGCGGGCTCGCCCGGCCGGCGATGGCGAAACCGGGATAGCCGTCGCGGGCGATCGCCTGGCAGATCGCGCGGTAGCCGGGCACGCCGCCGATGTAGGCCATGAAGGTGCGCGGCTTTCCGGGGATGTTGGCGCCGGTGTACCAGCTTTTGCCGTCAGGATAGACGGTCGCCGCGGCGACGGCGTTGCCGTGCTCGACCCACGCGCGTTCGGCCTCGGGGGTCGCCTCGATGGTCCGCCCGCCAAGCGCCGCGAGGCAGTCGCCGATCCACTCTACGTGCTGCTCGATCGAGACCATCATGTTCGACAGCACCGACGGGCTGCCGGGCCCGGTGATCAGGAACAGGTTGGGGAAGCCTTCGGGCATCAGGCCGAGGTAAGCCTCGGGCCCGTCCGCCCATTTCTGCGCCAGCGTGCGCCCGCCGCGGCCGGTGATGGCGATCTTCGCCAGCGTGCCGGTGATCGCGTCGAAGCCGGTGGCGAGGACGATGGAATCGAATGCGAACTCGCGCCTCGCCGTCTTCAGCCCATGCACGCTGATCCGCTCGATCGGCTCGGCGTTGAGGTCGACCAGCGCCACGTTGTCGCGGTTGAAAGTCTCGAAATAGCCGGTGTCGATGCACATCCGCTTGGAGCCGACTGGGTGGTCCTTGGGGCACAGCAGCTCGGCCACTTCCGGATCGGCGACTTTCTCGCGGACTTTCGAGCGGACGAATTCGGCCAGGGTTTCGTTGCCCGCGCGGTCGAACAGCAGGTCGGGAAACGAGCCGAGGATGCCGAGCCCGCCTTGCTGCCAGCCTTCTTCGTAAAGCGCCCTCCGCTGCTCGTCGGAAACCGACATCGACGGTGCGCTCGACGGGTGGCCGTGAGCGATGGCGCCGAAATAGCCTTGCAGCATTTCCCGTCGGCGCTGGCGGTAATTGCCCTTGAAGTCCTGCTCGTACTCGGCGCTCATCGGGTGGTTGTGGGCCGGGGCGACGTAGTTCGGCGTGCGCTGGAACACGGTGACCTGCGCCGCCTCGCGGGCGATCACCGGAATCGACTGGATCCCGCTCGACCCGGTGCCGATCACCGCCACCCGCTGGCCGGTGAAATCGACACCTTCGTGCGGCCACAGGCCGGTCTGGTAGACCCCGCCTTCGAATTCATCGAGGCCCGGAATGTCCGGCCGGTTGGGCGTCGACAGGCAGCCGGTCGCCATGATGCAATAGCGCGCCGTGAGCCTCTCGCCGCGGTCCGTTTCGACGGTCCACCGCTCGCTCGCCTCGTCGAACGTGGCCGCCGTCACCCGGGTCGAGAACGCGATGTCGCGCTTGAGGTCGAACCGCTCGGCGACGTGCTGGACGTAGCGCAGGATTTCCGGCTGGGTGGCATAGCGCTCGCTCCAGCTCCACTCCTGCTCGAGCTCCTCGTCGAACGAGTAGCTGTATTCCATGCTCTCGACGTCGCACCGCGCCCCGGGGTAGCGGTTCCAGTACCAGGTGCCGCCGACGTCGTCCCCGGCCTCGAACACGCGCGCGGTCAGGCCGAGCCCGCGCAGCTTGTGCAGCATGTACAGGCCGGCGAAGCCCGCGCCGACGATGATCGCATCGAAATCCTTTTGCGCCATTGGCCACTCCCCGGCTGGCTGACGTGCCAACCTATCGCAGCGACGGCTAGGGTACCAGCACCGTGTCCCGCGCCACCAGGTCGGCGTCCGGATAATCGAGGATGTAGTGCAGCCCGCGGCTTTCGTGGCGGCGGAGGGCGCTCTTCACGATCAGGTCGGCGCATTGGAGCAGGTTGCGCAGCTCGATCAGGTCGGTGGTGACGCGGAAGTGGCCGTAATAGTCCTCGATCTCGCCGGTGAGCAGGTTGATCCGGTGCGCCGCGCGCTCGAGGCGCTTGGTCGTGCGGACGATGCCGACGTAGTTCCACATGAAGCGGCGGATCTCGGTCCAGTTCTGCTTAATGACCACTTCCTCGTCGGAATCGGTCACCCGGCTTTCGTCCCACTCGCGGATCGCCGGGGGCTCGTAGAGCTTCTCCCAGCAATCGAGAATGTCGCGCCCCGCCGCCTCGCCGAACACGAAGCATTCGAGCAGCGAATTGGAGGCGAGGCGGTTGGCGCCGTGGAGGCCGCTTTCGCTGCATTCGCCGGCCGCCCACAGCCCGGGCAAGTCGGTGCGCGCGTCGAGCCCGATGCAGATGCCGCCGCAGGTGTAGTGCTGCGCGGGGACAACCGGGATCGGCTGCCTGGTCATGTCGATGCCGAGGCCGAGGAGCTTTTCGTAGATGGTCGGGAAGTGCTCGGTCACGAACTCGGGCGGCATGTGGCTGATGTCCAGATGCACGTAATCGAGGCCGAAGCGCTTGATCTGGTCGTCGATCGCCCGGGCCACCACGTCGCGCGGGGCGAGCTCGGCACGCGGATCGTAGTCGGGCATGAAGCGGTAGCCGGTCTCCGGGTGCTTCAACTGCCCGCCCTCGCCGCGCACCGCTTCGGTGATGAGGAAGTTCTTGACCTCCAGGTTGTAGAGGCAGGTCGGGTGGAACTGCATCATCTCCATGTTGGAGACGCGGCAGCCCGCGCGCCACGCCATCGCGATGCCGTCGCCGGTCGCCCCGCTCGGCGCGGTCGAGAAGCGGTACACGCGCCCCGCCCCGCCCGAGGCCATCACCGTCGCCCGCGCGCGGTACACGTCGACCCGGCCGCTAGTGGCATCGAGCGCATAGGCGCCCCACACTCGGCCGGAGCCGGAATAGCGCTCCTCGTTGCGGCCCGTGACGAGATCGATGCAGGTCTTGTCCGGCAGCAGGGTGATGTTCGGATGCGCCTCGGCCGCCTTGAGCAACGCCGCCTCGACCGCCCAGCCGGTGGCATCGGCGACGTGGACGATGCGGCGGTGCGAGTGGCCGCCCTCGCGGGTGAGATGAAGTTCGGCGCCTTCGGTATTGAACGGCACGCCCAGCTCGACCAACCGGGCGATCGCGCGGGGGGCGCGCTCGATGACGAACTCGACCGTCTCGCGCCGGTTGAGCCCCGCCCCGGCGACCATGGTGTCGCGGATGTGGTCCTCGAAAGTGTCGCCGGCGTCGAGCACCGCGGCGATCCCGCCTTGCGCCCAGGCGGTCGAGCCGCCGGTCAGCGAGCCTTTGGCCAGCACCGTCACGGTGCGCTCCTGCGCCAGCGTCAGCGCCGCGGTGAGTCCGGCGGCGCCCGAGCCGATGATCAGCACGTCGGAGGTGTGCGCGGTCATGCCAGCGTCATGACGGCAAGGCCGGACTGGGGCAAGCGGCAGCTTGGCGTGCCGCCGCGCGACGCGCTGGCGCGGTCGCGGCCGCGATGCTAGGCCAGCGCCTTCTCACCGGTTCGGGGGGCAGCCGGTGGGCGCTCGCCGTGCCGGGTCGCACAGGGGGATTGTCATGGCCGACGACCGCCAGCTTGGCCTGGAGCAGTTCCTGCGCCGCCTCATGGTGCGCTCGCGACTCTCGGCGGCGCAACAGCAAGCGATCCGCTCGCTGCCCGGGCGCCCCGAACACCTCCGCGCGGGCCACGACGTGATCGTGCCGGGCGAGCACACCGACGAATCCTGCACCGTCGTGCGCGGGCTGATGTCGCGTTTCGACATGATCCTCGATGGCGGCCGCCAGACGGTCGCGCTCTATCTCCCCGGCGAGATGTGCGACCTGCACTCGGTCCCCGTGCCGACCAGCGGCTGGGGCCTCGAAACGCTGACCGAAACCACGGTGCTGTTCGTGCCGCACGAGGCCTTGCGCGCGCTGACCCACGACGCTTCGCTCGCCCTCGCGCTGTGGCGCGACACCACCGTCGACGGTTCCGTGCTTGCCAAATGGGTCGCCAACATGGGCCGCAAGCAGGCGGTGGCGCGGGTCGCCCACCTGTTGTGCGAGCTCGGCGTGCGGATGGAGCAATTGGGCCTCGGCGCGCGCACCGCATTCGCGCTGCCGGTGACCCAGGCGCAAATGGCCGAGGCCGCCGGCATGACCTCGGTCCATCTCAACCGCACGCTGAAGACGCTGGCCGACGCCGGGGTGAGCTTCACGCGGGGAACCGTGCGGATCGCCGACTGGCAGGCCACGGCTCACCTGGCTGAGTTCGACCCGGCTTACCTGCTCCTGCCGGAAGGCAAGCAGCCGTCAGTCTGAGCCACGGGAGAGCGGCGGATCGTTCGGTGGGCGAGGCAAGATCATGATCGGAAGCAGCGCCGCGCTGGCCCGCTGGGCGGCGCTGAACGGCTGCCGGCGCGGACCCCAAAGGTTCAAGCTGGCTAACGGCTCGCACCGAGCAGCGTTACACTCAATGCCGAGCGGACGGCGAAGTTACCGGCGATGTATTAGCAGGAGCGGGTCACGTGTGGGCGGTGGACAACGAAGCGATGTGGGCGTTCTTCGCCCGCCACCGCCGCTAGTCTCTAGCCGCGCGAAGCAGTTGGTGAGCTGGCGAACATGGGGAGACGCGTGATGAGAGCCATGATCAGGTTGCTGCTCGTGGCGGCCTTGGGCTTTGCCGGATCTGCCAACGCGAGGTCTACGGCGACCGAGCAGCAGATCGACGCGGCCGTCTCGGCGATGCGACCGGCGACGCAGATCGTGGGGCGCTCCTATCCGGCGCAGTCGCTCACCGAGTTGATGCGGCAGAAGCACGTGCCCGGCGCCAGCATCGTGGTATTTCACGACGGACGCATTGTTTACGCCAAGGGCTTCGGACTGGCCGAAGCCGGTGGGACGCGTGCTGTCACGCCCGAGACTCTCTTCCAGGCCGCCTCGATCAGTAAGCCGCTAACGGCCACGGCCGCGCTCAGGCTTGTCGAGCAGGGGCGGCTGGACCTCGACCGGCCGGTCAACGACCGGCTGCGTTCGTGGCGCATTCCGGAGAGCCCGGCGGCCGAAGGCAAGCCAGTCACGTTACGCGAGCTTCTGACCCATACCGCCGGCGTGACCGTTCATGGCTTTCCCGGCTACGCGGCAGGCGCGCCCAGGCCGACACTGCTGCAGGTCCTCGACGGGGTTCCGCCCGCGAATACCCCCGCCGTGCGGGTGGATCAGCGGCCGGGCTCGGCGTGGCGCTATTCGGGCGGCGGCTTTACCATCGTCCAACTGCTTCTGACCGAGACGACCGGCCAGACCTTCGCCGATCTGATGCGTCGGCTCGTTCTGGCGCCCGCGGGGATGAGCCGCAGCACTTATGCCCAGCCGTTGCCCGAAGGCCTGCGCCCGACGGCCGCAATGGCGTATCGTCCCGATGGATCGCCCATCGCCGGCGGGTATCACATCTATCCCGAACAGGCCGCGGCTGGGCTGTGGACGACGCCTTCCGATCTGGCGCGCTGGGCGCTGGCGCTTTCGGCCAGCTTCAATGGCCGCCACGGTGGCTTGCTTCGCCACGATACGGCCGTCGCCATGCTCACGCCGGGGCTAGGCAACTGGGGGCTCGGCATCGGCGTCGGCGGAGAAGGCGAGTGGCTGAGCTTCACGCATGACGGCGCGAACGAAGGCTATCGCGCCGACCTCCTCGCCTATCCGCGCCGCGGGGACGGGATGGTCATCATGACCAACAGCGACAGTGGCGACGAGCTTTTCGGTCCGCTCAGAATAGCCGTGGGCCATGCGCTCGGCTGGCCCCATTCGGAGCCGCAGACAATCGTCCCGGTTGCCGTGCCCGCGCAAGCGCTCGCCGAGGTGGCGGGCCGTTATATGGGTTTCGGACAGTCCCTCGAAGTGCGGCCTGATGGCGATATGCTGCTCGTGACGATCGCCAAGGGGCCGCCACCCTTCCATGTCATCCCACAGGGGAACGACGACTTCGTTGCCGAAGATGGCCTGTCGGTTAAGTTCATTCGCGACCCAGCTACCAAACGGGTGACCGGCCTTGCCGTGTCCGGTGGGACGCTGCAGCGAACCGGCGACGGCAGTTAGCCAGACGATCCGCTGGTCAGCTGGACGAACACGTCCTCCAGGTCGGCCTCGCGCGTGGTTACGTCCTCGATCACGAAGCCCTGGTCGCGCACCAGCCCGAGAACTTGCCCGGCGGTCACGCGGCTCTTGTCGTACGTCACCTCGATCGTCCGCTCGCCGGTCTTCTCGCTCCTGATGAACGAATGGCTCGCCGGCGGCGCGGCGACGTCGCGCTCGACGGTGATGCTGACGATCTTCTCGCCGATCATGCCGACCAGCTCGCGGGTCGGCTTGTTGGCGATCAGCTCGCCGTGGTTGATGATCGCGACACGGTCGCACAGCTGCTCGGCTTCCTCGAGGTAGTGCGTGGTCAGCACCACGGTGACGCCTTGCGCGTTAAGCTCCCCGACGAGCTCCCACAGCTGCCGCCGCAGCTCGACGTCGACGCCCGCGGTCGGCTCGTCGAGCAC
>JANWHA010000038.1 GCA_025450635.1 Croceibacterium sp.
GCTCGCCGTTCTGGTTGTAGGCGCGATGCGCGAAAGTGACGATGCCCTGGGTCGGCCGGCTCTTGCTCTCGCGCACCTCAAGCACTTCGGTCTCGATCCGCAGCGTGTCGCCGACGAAGATCGGCGCAGGGAAGCGCACTTCGTCCCAGCCGAGGTTGGCCACCGCCGTGCCCTGGGTGGTGTCGTTGACCGAGATGCCGACCATCAGCCCCAGGGTGAAGCAGGAGTTGACGAGGATCTGCCCGTATTCGGTGCTTTTCATGTACTCGGCATCGAGGTGCAGCGGCGCGGGATTGTGGGTCAGCGTGCTCATCAGCAGGTTGTCGGTCTCGGTCACCGTGCGCCGCAGGGGGTGGTCGAACACCCGCCCGACCTCGAACTCCTCGAACCACAATCCGGCCATCGCTCGCCTCCTCGATGGGCGCCTCTAGCACGCTGGACAAAGCCCGCGCTATAGACCGGCGATGGCCGAACGCACCCGCATCCCGCCGCTCTCGCCGTTCGAGGAGCAGGCGGGCTTCACCCGCGCGCTGCGCACCGGCAATCGCATCGTCGTGTCGGGCACGATCGGCGTCGAGGAAGACGGTTCGGTCTGGCCCGACGCCGGGGCCCAGGCGGACCGGTGCTTCGCGCTGATCCGCCGATATGTCGAGGAGCTCGGTGGTCGCATCTACGACGTCGTGCGCGTGCGGATGTTCGTCACCGACATCGCCGACGCCGACGCGGTCACCGCCGCCTTCACCCGCGCGCTCGGCCACGTGCGGCCGACAGGAACGCTGGTCGCCATCGCCGCGCTCTACCGGCCCGAATGGAGGGTCGAGATCGAAGCCGAGGCGGTGATCGGCGACGACGCTTGAG
Organism: Croceibacterium sp.; assembly: GCA_025450635.1. Classification (GTDB taxonomy): domain Bacteria; phylum Pseudomonadota; class Alphaproteobacteria; order Sphingomonadales; family Sphingomonadaceae; genus Croceibacterium_B. Next base: position 859 of record JANWHA010000038.1, read on the forward strand.
CCGCAGCAAGTTTCAAGCGAAACCGGGTTGCCCGCCCCGCCCCCGCGCCATAGGGAGCGCGCAAGGGCAAGCGGGACGGATAGCATGACCGGCCAGTTCGAACTTACCGACGACCAGCTGGCGATCCAGGAGATGGCGCAGCGCTTCACCGCCGACGCGATCACGCCGCACGCCGCCGAATGGGACGAGCAGCACATCTTCCCGCGCGACACGATCCGGGCAGCGGCCGAGCTAGGGTTCGGTTCGATCTACGTCAGCGAGCAAAGCGGCGGCATCGGCCTCGGACGGCTGGAAGCGGCGCTCATCATGGAGGCGATGGCCTATGGCTGCCCGTCGACCAGCGCGTTCATCTCGATCCACAACATGGCCGCGTGGATGATCGACCGGTTCGGGTCGCAGGCGGTCAAGGACAAGTACCTGCCGCGCCTGGTCGGCATGGAGCAGTTCGCCAGCTACTGCCTGACCGAGCCTTCGAGCGGGTCCGACGCCGCGGCGCTCAAGACCAAGGCGGTGAAGGACGGCGACGGCTGGCTCGTCACCGGCACCAAGCAATTCATCTCCGGCGGCGGAGAGAACGAGCTTTACGTCACCATGGTCCGCACCGGCGAGGACGGTCCGAAAGGCATCTCGTGCCTGGTGATCGAGAAAGGCATGCCCGGCGTCAGCTTCGGCGCGCAAGAAAAGAAGCTCGGCTGGCACTCGCAGCCGACCGCCGCCCTGAACCTCGACAACGTGCGGGTGCCGGCGGAGAACATGGTCGGCGGCGAAGGCGAAGGCTTCCGCATCGCCATGATGGGGCTCGACGGTGGACGGCTCAACATCGGCGCCTGCTCATTGGGCGGCGCGCAGCGGTGCCTCGACGAGGCAGTGCGCTACACTAAGGAGCGCCAGCAGTTCGGCAAGCCGATCGCCGATTTCCAGAATACCCAGTTCACCCTCGCCGACATGGCGACCGACCTCGAAGCCGCCCGCGCGCTCCTCTACCGTGCGGCGGTGAAGGTGACCGAGAACGCCCCCGACAAGACCCGCTTCGCGGCGATGGCCAAGCGCTTCGCCACCGACGCGGGCAGTGCCATCGTCGACAAGGCGCTGCAGCTCCACGGCGGCTACGGCTATCTGCAGGACTACCCGATCGAGCGCTTCTGGCGCGATCTGAGGGTCCATTCGATCCTCGAGGGCACCAACCAGATCATGCGCATGATCGTCGGGCGGGACCTGCTGCGGCAATAGCGCCCTAGGCGCGCGCCACGGCCAAAGAACCCATGGGCAACGGTTGGACAAAACGCTCCGCGGCCTCAGCCGGATCGAGCCAGGCGAAGCAGTCGGCGGGGCTCAGCAAGACTACCTGGCGGTTATGGTAGGGTTCGACATCAGGCCCCGGAGGACACGTCAGCATGGTGAAGGCCTCGCCCACCGGCGCCTCGCTGCGCTGGAGCCCAGCGATCCCGAACCACTCGTGGCCCGGCCAGGTGAACAGCCAGCGGTCCTTCTTCTTTGCCTTCGCATCGTCGGGCGCGGTGAATTCGTAGAATCCGTCGGCCAGCACGACGCAGCGTTCGGCGGGGTCGAAACGCCGCCCTTCCCCGCGAAAATTGAACACCGGCTTGCCGTTCGGCGCCGGCCAGCTCCAGCGCCGCTCGACCAGCTCCAGCCGGGCGGAATCCGCCGACGACGCACGCAGGATCGGTGCACGCTCGGTAATGCGGACGTCGCGCGGCTGAAAGTTTGGCACGCCTTCGGGAAAGTCGACGGCTATGCCGAGCTCGCGCGCCAGGCCGACGATTGCATCCGGCGCCCTTTCCATCCGATAGAGATTGCACATTGTCGCACCATCGCCGGGAGCATGAGTTGACCGAAGACGTGATCATTCGGCGAGAAGGCCGCGCGGGGCAAGTCTCGCTGAATCGCCCGAAGGCGCTGCACGCGCTGACGCAAGCCATGTGCGAGGCGATGAGCGAGGCATTGCTTGCCTGGCGCGACGATCCGGCAATCGAGACGGTGCTGATCGACCACGCCGAGGGCCGCGGGTTCTGCGCCGGGGGAGACGTGGCGCTGGTGCGGCGCTCGGCGCTGGAGGACGGCGGCACGGCGGGCCGCGCATTCTTCTTCGCCGAATACCGCCTCAACCACTTGCTGTTCACCTACCCCAAGCCCGTCGTCGCGTTCATGGACGGGGTGACGATGGGTGGCGGGGTCGGTATCTCGCAGCCAGCGAAGTATCGCGTGGCGACAGAGAACACGCTGTTCGCCATGCCCGAGGGCGCCATCGGGCTGTTCCCCGACGTCGGCGCCGGCTGGTACCTGCCGCGGCTGAAGGGCCGCACGGGCGCGTTCATGGCGCTGACCGGCGCGCGGCTCGACGGGGCGGAATGCCTGTGGGCCGGCCTTGCCACGCATTACCTGGCGAGCGAACGCTTGGCCGAAGCGAAGGCGCGGATCGCAGTAGCGCCGGGCGACATTACCGCGATCCTCGATGAGCTGTCGGCGCCTCCGCCCGGCGCGCGGATTGCCGGTAACGCCGAGAAGATCGACCGGCTGTTCGCCTCCGACAGCTTCGAACACATCATCGCCGCGCTGGAAGTTGAACCTTCAGAGTGGGCAGCGAAGGAATTGGCGGCCGTTGCCACCAAGTGCCCGGCCACTGCAAAGGTCGCCCTGCGAGAGCTCGCCGAAGGCGCTCGCCGCGCCGATTTCGCCGGCGAAATGCGCGCCGAATACCGCATCGCCGCGCGGATGATGCTGCGGCCGGATTTCGCCGAAGGCGTGCGCGCGGTGCTTATCGACAAGGACAACGAGCCGGTGTGGAATCCTTCGACGCCGCACGGCGTGACTGACGAGATGCTCGATAAAATCTTCGCCCCGCTCGATGCGAACGAGGAGTGGTCGCCCTTCCCCGCTTAGCGTCGCAAAAGAAAATCTCGACACCGGCACCCTTGCGGTTGTGCGCTGCAACAGGCAATTCCCCTTAGATGCAGCGCCTGACCCACCTTCAGCGGCTCGAGGCCGAGAGCATTCACATCATGCGCGAGGTCGTCGCCGAGGCGCAGAAGCCGGTGATGCTGTACTCGGTCGGCAAGGACAGCGCCGTGATGCTGCACCTCGCGCGCAAGGCCTTCTACCCCTCGCCGCCGCCATTTCCGCTGATGCACGTCGACACCACCTGGAAATTCCAGGACATGTACCGGCTGCGCGACAAGGCCGCCAAGGCCGCCGGGATGGAGCTGATCGTCTACCAGAACCCCGAGGCCAAGGAGCGCGGCATCAACCCGTTCGACCACGGGCCGGTGCACACCGACATGTGGAAGACGCAAGGGCTGAAGCAGGCGCTCGACCTCTACGGCTTCGACGCGGCGTTCGGCGGCGCCCGGCGCGACGAGGAGAAAAGCCGCGCGAAGGAGCGCATCTTTTCGTTCCGCACCGCCAGCCACGGGTGGGACCCGAAGAACCAGCGGCCGGAGCTGTGGAACCTCTACAACGCCAAGAAGGCCAAAGGAGAAAGCATCCGGGTGTTCCCGATCAGCAACTGGACCGAGCTCGACATCTGGCAATACATCATGGCCGAGGAGATCGAAATCGTGCCGCTGTATCTGGCCGCCAAGCGCCCGACGGTGGAGCGCGACGGCCTGCTGCTGATGGTCGACGACGAGCGCTTTCCGCTGGCGCCCGGCGAAGTGCCGGTGATGCGCTCAATCCGCTTCCGCACCCTGGGCTGCTATCCACTGACCGGGGCGATCGAGAGCCAGGCGGCGACACTGCCCGAAGTAGTGCAGGAAATGCTTCTGACCACCACCAGCGAGCGCCAGGGCCGCGCGATCGACAAGGACGAAGGCGGCGCCGGGATGGAGAAGAAGAAGCAGGAGGGGTACTTCTGATGGGCGCTCCTGCTCTTCATGGTCTGCGATCCTCTCGTGAGCTCCGGCGCAAGCCGGAGCCCAGGGCGACGAAGGGCAGCGCTTGCGGCCCTGGGCTCCGGGTCAAGCCCGGAGCTCATGCTTGGCGGGAGGGCGGCTACCGTGGCTGACGCCGACGCTCCCGAGCCCGCCTACCAGGCCGACGCTCTCATCGCCGAGGACATCGACGCCTATCTTGCGCTGCACCAGAACAAGGAGCTGCTGCGCTTCCTCACGTGCGGCAGCGTCGACGACGGCAAGTCCACCCTGATCGGGCGGCTGCTGTACGATTCCAAGATGATCTTCGAGGACCAGCTCATCGCGCTCGAAGCCGACAGCAAGCGCGTCGGCACGCAAGGGCAGGCAATCGATTTCGCGCTGCTGGTCGACGGCCTCGCCGCCGAACGCGAGCAGGGCATCACCATCGACGTCGCCTACCGCTTCTTCGCCACCGAGAAACGCAAGTTCATCGTCGCCGACACCCCCGGGCACGAGCAGTACACCCGCAACATGGTCACCGGCGCGAGCACGGCCGACCTGGCGGTCATCCTGGTCGACGCGCGCAAGGGCGTGCTGGTGCAGACGCGGCGGCATTCCTACCTCGCGCACCTGCTCGGCATCCGCCACTTCGTGCTGGCGGTGAACAAGATGGACCTGGTCGATTACGAGCAGGCGGTGTTCGAGCAGATCGCGGCGTCCTACCGCGCCTTCGCCGACACCATCGGCATCGAGGAAGTGACCGCGATCCCGATCTCGGGTTTCAAGGGCGACAACATTACGCAGGCACCCTCGGCGAACACACCGTGGTACGATGGGCCGAGCCTGATCCACCATCTGGAAACCGTCGAGCTGGAAAGCGCCGCGGCCCAGGCCCGGCCGTTCCGCATGCCGGTGCAGTGGGTCAACCGGCCGAACCTGGACTTCCGCGGCTTTGCCGGACTGGTCGCCGAGGGCACCGCGAAGCCGGGCGATGCGGTGCGGGTAGTGCCGTCGGGCAAGACCAGCACGATCAAGAGCATCGTCACGCTGGATGGCCAGCTGGACGAAGCGGTCGCCGGCCAGTCGGTCACGCTGACGCTCGCCGATGAGATCGACTGCAGCCGCGGCGACGTGATCGCCGCCGCCGACGCTCCGCCGGAAGCCTCCGACCAGTTCGAGGCAACGCTGGTGTGGATGAGCGACGAGAAGCTGATCCCCGGCCGCGCCTACTGGCTGAAGCTGGCGACGCAGACGGTCGGCGCAACGGTTCACGAACCCAAGTACGAGATCGACGTCAATTCGCTCGAGCATCTGGCGAGCAAGACGCTCGGCCTCAACGCCATCGGCGTGGCCGAGATCACGACCGACCGGCCGATCGTGTTCGAGGCTTACGACAAGTCGCGCCAACTGGGCGGCTTCATCCTGATCGACAAGCTGACCAACGGCACGGTCGGCGCGGGCATGATCCATTTCAGCCTGCGGCGGGCGCAAAACGTCCACTGGCAGGCGCTCGAGATCACGCGCGAGCAGCATGCCGCGCTGAAGAACCAAAAGCCCGCGGTGCTGTGGTTCACCGGGCTATCCGGTTCGGGCAAGTCGACCATCGCCAACCTGGTCGAGAAAAAGCTGCACCGGATGAACCGGCACACCTTCCTGCTGGATGGCGACAATGTCCGCCACGCGCTCAACAAGGATCTCGGCTTCACCGAGGCCGACCGGATCGAGAACATCCGCCGGGTGGGCGAAGTCGCCAGGCTGATGGCGGACGCCGGGCTGATCGTCATCACGGCCTTCATCTCGCCGTTCCGCGCCGAACGCGAGATGGTCAGGCACATGCTGCCCGAGGGAGAGTTCGTCGAAATCCACATCGACACACCGCTGGCGCTGGCCGAGGCGCGCGACGTCAAGGGCCTCTACAAGAAGGCCCGCGCCGGGGAGCTCAAGAACTTCACCGGCATCGACAGCCCTTACGAGGAACCCGAGCGGCCCGAGATTCGCATCGACACGACCGCCGTCACCCCCGACGAGGCGGCCGACCTCATTGTCGACAAACTCATAAGATAGGCCGCGGGCATTGGGGGGCCGACACCGATGACGGACGCCGAGCTTGCTGCGCATCTGGCTGGCTGCGCGGGGCGTTTGCTGATCGAGGTGCGCGCCAGCCGGATGTTCGCGGGCAAGGCGCTCGGCCAGGCCGGCGACGAGGTGGCCAATCAGTTTCTTGTCCACGCGCTGCGCTCCGCCCGGCCCGCCGACGGGCTGCTGTCCGAGGAAAGCAAAGACACCGACGAGCGCCTCGCCAGGTCGCGGGTGTGGATCGTCGATCCAGTCGACGGCACACGCGAATATAGCGAAGAACGCTCCGACTGGGCGGTTCATGTCGGCCTGGCGGTGGACGGGGTGGCCGAAATCGGCGCCGTCGCGCTCCCCGGGCTGGATGGCGGCGTGGTGCTGCGCAGCGATCGACCGGCGCCGCTGCCCGCCCACTCGGGTTCGCCACGCCTTCTGGTCAGCCGCACCCGCCCGGCGGCCGAGGCGCTCGCGATCGCCGACAAGCTCGGCGGCGAGTTGGTCGAGATGGGCTCGGCCGGGGCCAAGGCGATGGCCGTCGTCCGCGGCGAGGCGGAAATCTACCTGCATTCGGGTGGCCAATACGAATGGGATAGCTGCGCCCCCGTCGCCGTCGCCCGCGCGCACGGCCTGCACACCAGCCGCATCGACGGCGGCCCACTGGTCTACAACCGCCGCGACACCTACATGCCCGACCTGCTGATCTGCCGCCGGGAATGGGCCGAGCCGGTGCTCGCTGCGTTGCGGACGCTGGCCGAAGCCGGCTGAGATGGATCATCTCAACCTGGCCTACTCGCTTGCCGGAGCCTTCGTCGGTTTCCTCGTCGGGCTGACTGGCGTCGGCGGCGGCTCGTTGATGGCGCCAGTCTTGATCCTCCTGTTCCACCGCGAAGCCGCCGTTGCCGTCGGCACGGACCTTTGGTTTGCCTGCATTACCAAATCGTTCGGCGGGTTCGTGCATCATCGCCACGGCTCGCCCGATTGGAAAATCGTTCGCCGTCTCGCCCTGGGCAGCCTCCCGGCCGCCGCGCTGACCGTATGGTGGCTGGCCACTTATCATCACGGCCACCTCCAGTCGAAAGTGCTGCTGGACCTGCTGGGCGCCATGCTGTTGCTGACGGCGGGGCTGATGCTGCTGAGGCATCAGATTGTGCGCCCGCTACGGCGCGCGCGCGTGGTGCTCGATCCGGTCATCCACCGCATGCGCTTCGGACAACTGCTGGTGACGGTGGTCGGCGGCGCGATGATCGGGGCGCTGGTCACGCTGACCTCGATCGGCGCGGGCGCGCTCGTCGCGGTCATGTTGGCGCTGGTTTATCCGCTCCGCCTCGACGCGAAGAAGATCGTCGGCACCGACATCATTCACGCGATACCGCTGACGCTGGTTGCCGGGCTGGGGCAGGCCTGGCTAGGCAACGTCGACGGCTGGCTGCTCGCCAGCCTCTTGCTCGGGTCGATCCCCGGCATCGTCGCTGGCTCGTACCTCGCCGGCAGGATCGCCGACCGCCTGGTCCGTTATGCGCTCGCCGCGATGCTCGTGGTTTCGGCGGTCAAGATGATCGGCGCTTAGCCACGGTCCGCAGTCTCACAGCCTGGCATTGTCCTTGCTCCATCGGGCGGTGACCTCAATCCCGCTGCCAAGCGGCAGAAGCACCGTCTGCAGGTCCGCTTTGCCCTTCACCGCCGCCCGATAGGCGCGCACCGCCTCGCGCGCGCCTTCAGGGTAGATCATGTTGTCGGACACCATGATCGCTTCCTCGGCGAGCCCCGGATAGACCGCCTCGAAGCAGGCAACGTACCTGTCTTTCCAGATATCGAGTAGGACCACGTCCCAGGTTTCGCGACCGCCACCGAGCAGCTCCACCGCGTCTCCGCAGCGGAACTCGACGTGCTCGCGCAAGCCGGCGCGTTCGAGCATCTGTCCGGCGTAAGCCTGCTTCGCCGCATCGACATCGATACTGACCAGCTTGGCGCCGCATTCGCGCGCCGCGTCAGCGAGAAACAGCGTCGAGTAGCCGTAGCTCGTGCCGAGTTCGAGCACGTGTCGCGCTCCGCGGCCGATGACCAGCGCGTGGAGGAACGCGCCGACTTCGGCGCCGACCGGCAGCAGGAACTCGTCGCGGCGAGCACCGAAGGCGCCGCGCGGAAGATCGCGCGCGGCGGCGAGCTCCCGCTCATGGCGCGCGGCGTACTCGGCGAACACATCCGCGACGCGCGGATCGGCAAACCTCATCGGCAATTCTCCGAAGCCAGCGCAGCTAGCAGCACGCGGCCCGCCCCAGTCAACGAAAAAGGGCCGGAGGAAAACTCCTCCGGCCCCCTTTTTCGGTCCACAATGCCGCTGGAACTACAGCGGCAGCCTTTTAGCCGCGTTCGCCCGTCGGCTGGACCGGCGGCGGCGGCGGTATCGGACAATCCGCGTTGATGTCCACCGTCGAACCGTCCGGGCACGTCTTCGTCTGCGGCGGCGGAGGCGGCGGAGGAGGCGGAGGAGGCGGTGGGGGCGGAGGCGGCGGCGGCGGCGGCGGAGGTGGCGGCGCCGCACCGAAGTTCACGATCACGCTGGCGAGCGCCGTGCTGGTCGCCAACTGCGTCCAGTGCGGGTCACCAGCCCCGTCCCGAAGGTGGAAGCTCATGGTGTTGAGATACTTGTATTCCAGGCCAAGTTCGATCGACCTGGAGACTGGCAGGCGCGCTTGTGCGATCAACTGGTAAGCCCACGCGCTGTCGCTGTCATCGAGCGCAACGCCGGAACCGGCGGGCCCGGCGATCCTCGTGCTCAGCCAGGCGCGGCCGGCGCCGACGCCGAGCGCCAGAGCGATGCCGCCGTCCTCACCGCCGATGTCGTACAGCGCGTTGGCCATCACAGTGGTGACATGGCTGCTGCCGCGGAGCGGGATGGAAGCGGCCGGGCCGGGCTGCACGTGATCAAGCTTCCTGGGCCGGAAGTGCTGGTAGGCGATCTCGGCCTCCGTGCGGATGTGACCCCAGTCGTAACCGCCAAAGGCCCCGACTTCCCAGCCGTCCTTTTCCCTGACGATATCCTTGCTGCCGAGCGAATGGACAACGTTGTCCTCCGGGTCGACGTAGCCGCCCTCGGCTCCGAAATAGGCCGCGCCGTTGCGCGCATGGGCGGGGACGGCAATGGCGGCTGCGGCAACGGTCATGCCCAGAGCCAACCTGCGCAACTTGCTGAAGCTGTGTTTCATCGTTCTTCCCCTCATGGTTGCACGCCATTTCGCCAGGGCGATGGCGCGTGGTTCGACCGGCGGGCAGTGCCGGCGACCTCCTCTTGCTGCCTACGAAGCCGCAATTGCCGGTTCAAGATATAATTGGAAGTATTGTTCTACAGCCTCCGCATCTAAAGCAATTACGTGTTGCCAAATGGCCACGCAGTTCTCTGCATAGCCGGAGCTGAAACGGCGGCCGAGGCGATCGCGCCCGCCGCCCCGCTTCGCGCCCGCACGAAAAAGGCCGGAGGATTGCTCCTCCGGCCCCTTTGCGGATCAGGATTGAAACCGCTGCGATGGCAGCGGCCGATCGTCAGCCACGTTCGCCCTGCGGGGCAACCACCGGCGGCGGCGGCACCGGGCAATCCGCATTGATGTCCACCGTCGAGCCGTCCGGGCAGGTCTTGGTCTGCGGCGGAGGCGGCGGAGGAGGTGGCGGAGGCGGCGGCGGAGGGGGCGGCGGAGGCGGCGGCGGAGGGGGCGGTGCCGCGCCGCCGAAGTTGAACAGCAGGCTCGCCATCAGCGTATGGCTCTGAGCGTCGAACCGGCTATTCCGGCCGAACGCATTGACCATGCGGAAGAGGTGCGTGTTGAGATACTTGTACTTCACACCAAGCTCGACGTGCTCGCCCACGGGCACACGAAGCCCGGCAACGCCCTGCCACGCCCACGCGCTGTCCTTGTCATGCAGGAAGTCCGGTGCACCACCCGTAGAGAGATGCTCTGTCATCCACGCGCGGCCGGCGCCGACGCCCGCGTAAAAGCCGACGCCGCCATTGCCGCCGAAGTCAAGCAACGCGTTGGCCATCACCGTGGTGACCGTGCTCTTGCCGCGGGGATTGCCATACGTACCCGCGACGAGCGCGCCCGCCGAACCGGCCGTTGCGGGAACGGAGATCGCGATACTGTCAGGCTTCCACTGCTGGTGGCCGAATTCGAGTTCGGTGCGCAGCCAGCCCCAGTCGTAGCCGACCTCAGCATCGGCGTTCCAGCCGTTCTTGTTGTTCACGACGATCGCGTTTCTGGCGTTGACGTCGATATGGGTGTCGCGCGGAAAGACTATGCCGGCGTCGACGCCGAAATAACCCTGGCCATCGCGTGCGTGAGCCGGAACGGCTATTGCTCCCGCCGCAACGCTGAGGACCAGCGCGGTCCTGCGCAAGCTGCTGAAACTATACTTCATTGGGTCTACCCTCATCCTGATTGCCCCCTCGCAATTGAGGCGGCGGTGGCTCCGATCCCGGCGGACGGCCCGCGCGGAATCCGCGTTCGCGGCACCACAAGGAGCCGCAACGAACACATAAAGTCTCGACCGTCCCGAATGTTCCTGCACTCCGACAAAGGAAATTTTCACTGTGGCGGAAATGCCGCGCGGCTTGGCGCGCGCGCTCCGCCGCTGCTAGCGAGAGCCCGGAACGGAGACGGGCATGACGCTACGAAACGCAGTATGACTGGCCCAATGCGGCATTTCGTCCGCTGCGCGATCATATCGCTGGCAGTCATGCTCGCAGCGGGGGTTGCGGCCGGGAGCCCGCCGACGGAGCAGCTGCTCCTGCGCACTTATGCCGCTCGCGCCAAGCCATTTCGTCCGAACCTCGCCCTGGGCGCCGCCATCGATGGCACTCAACGGGGCGGGGTCGATCGCGTTCTCACCGCGCGCAATATCGCGGCTATGAAACGCGCGGGCTTGCGCTCCCTCAGCTATCGATTGAGGACCGAGCTGGGGATCGAAGCGTGGCACTGGAACCCCCACGGTCAGTGGAGCGATCCTGTCGCCCGGCAAGGGTATTGGACCTCCAGCGACGTGCCTGGAACGCCGATCCGGTTGTCCTGGGGCTACCGTCTCCCCCGCCGTGGCGACACGGTCGATCAGGCGAATGATCGGGGCTATTCGAGGCTCACCGACGGCGATCTCGCGTCGTTCTGGAAATCCAACCCCTATCTCGATCCGGCGGTGCTCCACGACGGCATGCCGCATCCGCAGTGGCTGGTGGTCCGCTTCGATCGGCGGCGGCGGATCGATACCGCGGTGCTGGATTGGGGGATTCCGTTCGCTCGGCGCTATGAAGTCCAGTACTGGACCGGCGCGGACGAGGACGACGGCGATGGCCGGTGGGTGACGTTTCCCGGCGGCCGCGTGACCAACGGCCGCGGCGGCCGGGCGAAGCTGAGGCTTGCCGGGCGGCCCATTGCAACCACTCATGTCCGCGTCCTGCTGGAAGAAGGCTCCGGCACCGCGCCGCCAGGCGCGTCCGATTGGCGCAACCGGGCCGGCTTTGCCGTTCGCGAGGTGTCGTTCGGGTTGCAAGGAAGGAACGGTGCGTTCGAGGATGCGGTCGTTCATGCTCCGTCGCACGCGAAGCAGACCTTCGCTCACGTCTCGTCGACCGATCCATGGCACAGGGCGATCGACCGCGATCCCGATCTCGAGCAAGCAGGGATCGACCGCATCTTCGCGAGCGGGCTGACGGCGGGTCAGCCGATCATGATGGCCACCGGGTTGCTCTACGACACGCCCGACAATGTCGCCGCCGAGCTGCGCTATATTGCCCGACGCCACTACCACGTGGGTAGGGTCGAGCTCGGGGAAGAACCGGACGGCCAGTATGCCTCGGCCGCGGATTATGGCGCCCTCTATCTGGCCGCGTTCGACCGGGTGAAAGGGATAGTGCCGGGGGCGCAAATCGGCGGGCCCAGCCTGCAGGGCGCCTTGACCGACACCTGGATGCAACCAGGCGTGCCGCACTCGTGGGATGCCTGGTTGGCGCAATACCTGCAGCGGCGCCGGCGTCTTCAGGCCATGCAGTTCGTGTCGATCGAATTCTATCCGTTTGACGATACTTGCGGCGATGTCTCGCGCATGCTGATCGATCAAACCTCGATGCTCGATCGGGCCTGGTCTCATCTGAGCATGGACGGATGGCCCACCAGCACGCCGAGAGTCATTTCCGAATATGGCTTCTCGGCGTTTGCCGGACGGGTCGAGTCGGAAGTCCCCAGCGCGCTGCTGATGGCCGACATCGTCGGGCAATGGCTCAAGCTTGGCGGCAGCGCGGCATACAGGTTCGGCTATCCGCCCAATTCCCCCGCAACCCAGAAGGCGGGCTGTGCCGGATACGGCAACATGATGCTGTTTCTGGCGGATCGCCAGGGGCAAGCCGCCCAGCCGATGCCGAGCTTCTTCGCCGCGCGATTGCTGACGCAGCGCTGGACACAGCCAGGCGATGGTCTCCACCGCATGATCGGCGCGATGATCAAGGGCGGCCGGGATCATGACGTCGCGGCTTTCGCGCTCGAGCGGCCCGATGGGCGGATAGCGATCATGCTGGTCAATCGCAGCGCCCGGCTTACGCACGTGATTTCTGTCCACTCACAGCGGCAGCCGGGGGTAGCTGTTCAGTTGTCCGACCCTGCGACGGTTTTCCGCTACGGGCCAAAGCAGTATTCGTGGAAGGAAGCGGGCGCGCAAAGTCACCCGGGCCTCGATCTTCCTCCGGTTCGGCGCACGATCAGAAGTGGCCCGCTCAAGCTGCAGCTGGACCCGCTGAGCATGGCTGTCGTGGTCCTCCATCGTGGCCATTCCTGACCGGCACGGCGCGCCATTCCCCTGGCCCGAGCCGCTTGCGGTGATCCGCTCCTCCCCGTACCGAGGGGGAAAGCGATGACCACCTACCTCCCGACAATCAAGCAACTGCAATACCTCGTCGCGCTGCACGAGCACGGGCATTTCGGGCGCGCGGCGGAAAGCTGCTTCGTATCGCAGTCGACCCTCTCGGCCGGCATCCGCGAGCTGGAATCGCTGCTCGGGGTGACGCTGGTCGAGCGCAGCCGGCGGGTGGTGCGCTTCACGCCTCTGGGCAACGCGGTGGTCGCCAAGGCTCATCGGCTGCTGCGCGAGGCGGAGGAGCTCTCCGACCTCGTCCAGGCCAGCGGCAAGCCGCTCGCCGGTGAGCTGCGGATGAGCGTGATCCCGACCATCGCCCCGTTCCTGCTCCCGCGCATCCTCCCGCGGCTGCGCAGGGAGCGCCCGCAGCTGAAGCTGTTCCTGCGCGAGGAGACCAGCGACGCGGCGCTCGAATCGCTCCACCACGGCCGCGCCGATTGCGTTTTGCTGGCCCTGCCCTTCCCGACCGGCGAGGTGGACAAGGAGACGATCGCCACCGACGACCTTTACGTCGCCTTCCCCCATGGCGAACCGCGCAATCCGCCGGCCGAGGTCACTCCGGCGATGATCGACGAAGGCAAGCTCCTCCTGCTCGAGGACGGCCATTGTCTGAAGGAGCACGCCCTCGCCGCCTGCAATCGGCCCGAGCTTCGGGCGAACGCGACGATGATCGGCACTTCACTGCACACGCTGGTACAGATGGTCGACAACGGCCTTGGCGTAACGATCCTACCCAAGATGGCGATCGACGCCGGCATCCTGCACGAAACCCGGGTCGTCGCGCGCCCGCTCAAGGCCCCGCACGCGAGCCGCGAGATCGCGCTCATCTGGCGCAAGAACTCACCCCGCGCCGAGGAATTCCGCCTGCTGGCGGAGGAGCTGCGGGCCGGCTAGGCCTGTCAACAGCCACGGCCATTTGCCAATTCGAGGTCAAAAGCCGCGACGGGAAGGCAATCGCGGCTATCCGGTTCGATTCCGACCCACGCCTCGACGGCCGGCCGTTCGCGGGCTTCAGCGCCGTGCTGATCGAGGGTATCTGGATCGAGGCGATGCCCTAGCGCACCCCCGATCAGGCCCGGCAAGGCAGCGGCTAGAACTCGATCTCCAGCCCAATCCGCAACTGGCCATCGCTGGTATCCTTTGCCTCGCCCAACGCGAACAGATAGCCGGCTCGCAGCTCGAGTTCGGGGCCGAGGCCTTCGATCTTGAGCTTGCCCGCCGGACCGGCAAAGTGCTCGGCGCGCGGCAGGAGCTTGCGCGTCGTGCCGAGCTCGCCGAAGGCCTCGAAGCCCAGCCGCAAGTCGCCGATGGCGGCGACATCGGCCGAAGCCGCGTAGCCCAGCGCGACGGGCGCGCCGTGCTTGAGCTCTTTTTTCGCAATCAGATTAAGGCGCAGGTCCCACGGGCCGGCGCGACGCTGGAGGAGCAGCTTGGTCTCGACCCCCTCCGGCCCGTCGAAACCGATCTCGTACTCGCCGTAAACGGCCGCATCGATGCCGCCGACGCGGCCGAGCCGATAGATGGCTTCCGCCGATAGCGCCTCCGCCTCGCGGCTGCCGCCGGCCTCGCGTTCGAACTCGACCGCGACGGCCGCCCGCACCCGGTCGATGAAGTTGTGCGCAGCTTCCAGCTTGAGCCCATCTTCGCCATCGTCGGCTCCGCCGGCCAGGCGGCCCCATTGGGCTTCGACCTCGGTCTCGCCGGGCTCTATCGTCGCGCCATAGACTTCTTCGCCAAAGCCGGGATCGGCCACGGCGGGTGTCGCGCCGAAGGAGGCGCAGGCGAGGCCCGCGGCGGCAAGAACGGATTTCATGACTTCTCCCTTACTGATTCGCTTGGTAGCTATTGCAAAGCAGTCGCAATAGCAAGTAATGCCAGTACCGCGGAGGCGGGTCCGTTGGCTCGCCACCGAAGGCGGAAATTGGGCGCGGAGGCCGGTGCCATGAGGGTTGCTAATACGCCGACCAGCTGAGGCGACCCGAAGGGCATGCCTTCGGACCCGGCGGCCCCGCGTCCGCTGCCATCCGGGATCGGCGCCATGGCTCATCCGGCGCGGCGGCGCTTTGCAAACGACGCCAATCGATTGCCATTTGCCGCCGCGCGGGGCATTCAAGCGCGCGAATAGTGGGGGGACAGGTGCCGGGCCTGCGTATTGCTATCCCCGTCGCCTGGCTGGGCCTGGCGAACCTGCCGTTCGGGCTGTTCGGCGGGCTCGCCCTCATCACGATGCCGCAATTGCTCGCCGCCCGGCATGTGCCGGAGCCGCAAATAGCCGCCATCACGGCCGCCGCGATGATCCCCACGGTTTGCGGATTCCTCGTGGCGCCGATTCTCGACGTGCGTTTCAACCGCCGCAGCTATGCGTTGGTCTTTGGCGCGCTGACGGCCCTCACCGGGTGGTTCTCCCTGTCTCAGCTCGGATCGCTCGGTGTTCTCACCGCCGTGCTGGTGACGGGATTCCTGTTCGCCAACCTGTTCTACAACGCCCTCGGCGGTTGGCTCGGCGATCTCGTGCCAGCCGGACACGAGGGCCGCCTCGGCGCGACATTCACCACCGGCAATGTCGGCGGCTTCGGTATCGCCGCGATTCTGTTCATCAGCCTGATCCGCGGCCTGTCCCCGACTTGGGGGCCGGTGGCAGTCGGGGCGGTCATCGCGCTGCCGTTGGTGCTGCTGGTCGTCGTTCCCGTGTCGACTGCCGAGCGGCGCAGCGCGCAGGAAAGCTTCGGCACCCTCCTCCGCGACCTCGCGCAACTCCTCCGCAGCCGCGTCGTGCTGCGGACATTGCTGCTGTTCTGTCTGCCGGCGTCATCGTTCGCGCTGACCAATATTCTCGGGGCCGTCGGCCGCGACTTCCAGGCATCCGAGCGTTTCGTCGCGGTGCTTGCCGGGACCGGCGTGACGGCGGCGGCGATCGCCGGGGCGATGCTCGTTCCGCTGGTCATAAAGCGCGTGCCGCCGCTGCTGCTCTACCTGGCGATCGGCAGCGGCGGCGCGCTGTTCACCCTGGCGCTGACTGTCATGCCGCGCACGCCCGGGGTGTTCGCGCTGGCGATGGTCGCCGAGAATGTGTTCCAGTCGGCCGCCTTCGTCGTCGAGGCGACGATCATCTTCCGCAGCATCGGCGACGACAACCCGCTCGCCTCGACCCAGTTCGCCTTGCTGCAGGCGGCGACCGCGTTTCCGATCACCTACATGCAGGCGCTTGACGGCCAGGGTTACGGCGCCGGAGGGCTGACCGGCGGCTTGCTGACCGACGCCGGGCTGTCACTGCTCGCCTGTGTCGCGCTCCTGCCGCTGGTGCTGGCGTGGCAGCGGCGGGAGCGTCTGGCGGCCTAGCGCTTGGCCGGCGGCGGAGGCTGCGCCGCGCGCTGGCGCTGCTGGTAGGCCTGCATCTCCGCGGGCGTGACGACGCCGTCCTTGTCCGCATCGATGGCATCGAAGGTGGCGAGCATCACCGTGCGGTGCTCGACCAGGGTCACCACGCCGTCCTTGTCGAGGTCCATCCGCTGCATGAACGGCCCCGGATCGACCGGCGGCGGGTTGCCGACCAGCCCGGCGAACTCCTCCGGCGACAGCGAACCGTTCTTGTCCTTGTCGAGCTGGGCGAAGATCTTGCGATTGAGCGCCAGCGCTTGCGCCCTTTCGTCCTGCGTCTGCCTGGCGGTGACTTCCTGCGCGGTGACTTTGCCATCGCCGTTGGCGTCGAGCTGCTTGAACTCGCCGTCCATGACCTTGAGATACTCGGCCCGCGGGACCGGCTGCGTCACCGCCGCCTGCTGCAACACCAGCAGCGCAGCCGTCGAAATCCACAGATAACCCATTCCCGACCCCTTCGCCTGACGCCCGGCGCGCGAGGATAAGCGCGCCGGGCGCGCTTGGCTACAACCCGAACGCCACCCCGACCCTGCCGCCGGTCGAGCCTTTGGCGGTCGAGCCGGCGATGCCGCCGGACAGGTAGATGCGCGGGGCCACCCGGGCGACGATGCTGCCCGAGAAGCCCTGCTCGCCGCGA
>JANWHA010000039.1 GCA_025450635.1 Croceibacterium sp.
CGCCCGGTGCGCTGAGCATGATCATCCCCTGCCAGCGCGCCTTGGCGGAGAGGCCGTCGTCGGCCACGGTGATCACTGCCTGCAGCTGCATGTGGTTGTTGAGGTGTCCGGCGGCGAGGCCCTGCGGACCGAACAGCAGCATTGCCCGGCGGATATGCGGGACCCCGATGTAAATCCCGCGCTGGCCGTATTCGAAGCTGCCGTTGGCAGAGAACAAGTCGGCCGCCTGGTCCCACAGGCCTTTGTCGAAATAGTAGCCGTAGGTCGCCTGCAGGTTCTCGATCGCGTCCTGGTCCTCGAGCAGCTCCACGCGGTGCTTGTAGCCGGAGATGCGCTGCTCGACCGATTGCGCGTGAGCGGGGGCGGCGTTCAGAACGAGGGCAGCAATCGCCAGTCTGGACCAAATCCCCCTTCCCCGTCCGCCCTGAGCTTGTCGAAGGGCCGCTTTTGTCTTCTGGCTCTGCGCCTGCCTCAAGAAAGAACGGTGCTTCGACAAGCTCAGCACGGACGGGTCGCGGGGGTCTGTCATTGGCCCGCCTCCACTCGCTTTCCGGTCACCGGATTGGGCCCGTGGAACGGCGGCACGAAGGTGTCGGGAAACGGCTTGTAAGGCATCGTCGGCGGCCGGTCGGGCGGCATGGCCAGGCTGGCGGCGCTGCGCACCAGGCCCTCGCCGGGCTTCAGCCGAGCCCAGCCCTTCTCGTACGGCGCGACGAAGTTGACGTAGAGGTGCAGCGACTTGATCCGCCACACGCCGTCGGCGCCTTTCTCATAGGTGTTCTCGTAAATCCCGTCGCGCCATTCGGCGTGCTTCTTGTACTGGCCGAGCATGCCGAGATCGCGCCAGCGCGCCTTGGCGCTGCGGCCGTCGGCCGCAACGTCGATCACCGGCTGCAGCGTGACGAACTCGTTGAGCTGGCCGTAGACCAGCCCGGGCTGCCCGCCGCCCAGCTTTTCGAGGTAATCGTGGATGCGCTGCGGGCCGACATAGACCCCATCGAGGCCGATCTCGATCGTGCCGTCGGCGGTAAACAGATCGGCCGCTTCCTGCCACAGCCCGCGATCGACGTAATAGCCGAACGCCCGCTGCAGCTTCTTGACCGCGCGCACGCCCTCGAGCTTCTCGACCCGCAGCGTCAGCGCGGCGATCTGCGCGTTGACGTCGTCGGCTGCCGCCGACGCAGGGAGCACCAGCGCGAACGCAGCAAGGACGGCGAGCGCCTTCACTTCTTCGCCGGCAGCGCGAAAGCGCGGATCGTGAACGGATCGGGGCTCTTGTCCTTGAGCTTGGGGTCGAACATGTATTCGATCTTGCCCTCGATCGCGTAGGCGGTGTGACCAACCACCGTGACCCCGACCGATCCGTCGAGCCCGGTCGCGATCGGCTTTATCGTCGCGTTGTTCCCGCTGACATCGACCAGCGCCACTCGCCCGCCCGGTCCTTCGGCCTGTATGAAATGGTTGCCGCCGAGCGCGCGCAGGCCATCGGGGCCGTTGAGAGGCGAGCTCGTCGTCAGGGTCGTCAGCTTCTCGAACGATCCGTCGGCCTTGCGCTCGACCCGCTGGAAAAGCTGCTTGCGCACGTTGTTGATGTAGATCGCGCCGTCCCCTGCGATGGCGATACCGTCGATGCCGACGAGGTCCGCGCCGCTCGCGAACAGCGCCAGTTCCTGCGCGTGCGGGCGCAGCACGAAGATGCGGCCCGCGAGCGTCTCGGTCGCCCAGACGCTGCCGTCCTTCGAAAGGGCGATGTCGTTGCAGGCGGCCGGAACGTCGGTCGGGAAGTCATAGCCGGCCTTGATCCGGCCGGTCTTGAGATCGAACGCGCGCAGCGTGGTCTTGCCGGTTTCGCGCTTGAAGATGTTTGGGTTGTCGCACGCCCACAGCACCCCGTGCTTTTCGTCGGCGAAGACCCCGAACAGCGAGCGCAGGCCGTTTTCGGGGTTGGGAATGATCCACGGCTCGGCGGTCTTGGCGCCCGCTTTGGTGCGATAGATCGTCCCCGCGTTGCTGCCGTTGTAGAGGTTGCCCGCCGCATCGGAGGTAATGCTTTCCGGATAGACCCGGTTGCCGTCGATGGTCACGTCCGCCGACTGCGAGGCCGCGGGCACGCTCGCGCAGGCGGCGAGCATCAGCCCCATCAGCGTCGCGCCCCGTCGCACCATCCTGACCCTCCCCGAATTCTTGCTTTCGGCGGAGACCACCATACCGCCGACGACGCGCGAGGAAAGGGCCAGGGCGCAACAATCTTCACGACCGTTAGCGTTGAGCCTTCACATTCCCGTCGGCACCCGGCAAGACGGTGGGCAAAACAACATCGGGAATGGGGATGACTCGGCTGCTCAACTGGAAGGCGCTCGCCCTTTCCGCCTTTGCCATCGCGCTGCTTGCTGTCGGAGGCCTGGTCTATGCCGGCGCGCCGGGCGAGCCCGCCAACGTCACCCAGGCGCGCCTCGCCGCCGCGGCGCAGCCAGGCCAAGACTGGATCACCCACGGCGGCGGCTGGCAGGAGCAGCGCTTCAGCCCCCTCACCCAGATCAACGACAAGAACGTCGGCCGCCTCGGCCTGCTGTGGTACGACGACCTCAACACCTATCGCGGCGTCGAGGCGACCCCGCTCGAGATCGACGGGGTGCTTTACAACATCTCCGCGTGGGACGTGACCACCGCCTACGACGCGGTGAGCGGCAAGAAGCTGTGGAGCTACGATCCCAAGATCGATCCCTCCTTCTCCCAATGGATCTGCTGCGGCCCGGTCAGCCGCGGGGTCGCCGCGTGGCACGGCAAGATCATCATCGGCACGCTCGACGGGCGGCTGATCGCGCTCGATGCGAAGACCGGCAAGCCGGTGTGGACGGCGGACACGGTGCTCGACAAAGGCCAGCCGATCACGATCACCGGCGCCCCGCGCATCGCCGACGGCAACGTGGTGATCGGCAACGGCGGCGGCGACCTCGGCGCGCGCGGCTATATCACCGCGTGGAACGCCGACACCGGCAAGCACGCGTGGACTTTCTGGATCGTCCCGCCCCAGCCCGGCCACCTCGACCACGCCGCCTCCGACAGCGTCGCGGCGATGGCGCAGAAGACCTGGGCCGGCCCGTGGTGGAAATACGGCGGCGGCGGCAACGACTGGGACGCGCTCGCGTACGATCCGACCCTGCACACCGTGTTCTTCGGCACCGGCAACGGCTCGCCCCACCCGCACCGGTTCCGTTCCGCCGGCAAGGGCGACAACCTGTTCATCTGCTCGATCGTCGCGGTCGATGCCAAGACCGGCCGCTACAAGTGGCATTACCAGGAAATCCCGGCCGAGGAGTGGGACTACGATTGCACCGCGCCGATGATCATGGCGACGCTGACCCTCAACGGCCAGAAGCGCGACGTGATCATGCAGGCGCCGAAGGATGGCATGTTCTACGTGCTCGACCGCCACACCGGAAAGCTGCTCAGCGCCAAGCCGTACATGCCGATGAACTGGGCCAGCGGCGTCGATCCGAAGACCGGGCGCCCGATCCTGCTGCCCAACGCCGAGCCGCAGATCAAGCCGTACCTCATCAGCCCCGGCTCCGGCGGCGGGCATAGCTGGAACCCGATGAGCTACAGCCCGCTCACCGGCCTCGTCTACATCCCGATGTTCGAAGGCTACATGGTCGAATCCATCGTGCCGGACGACCAGTTCAAGTACGTCCTCGGCAAGACGACGATCAACCAGGGCTATGCCAACGAGCCGGAGCTGCGCAAGAAGCTGCGCCAGGAAGCCGCCGACCGCGAGATCGGCTACATGCTCGCGTGGGACCCGGTGAAGCAGAAGGAGGCGTTCCGCATTCCCTACCCGCACGGCGGCAACGGCGGGACGATGGTCACCGCGGGCAACCTGCTGGTCGAGGGCACGATCAACAAGACCTTCGCGATCTATCGCGCCGACAACGGGCAGAAGCTGTGGAAGCTGCCGGTCGGCTCCGTGCCGGTCAGCGGACCGATCACCTATGAGGTGAACGGCAAGCAGTACATCGCGGTCAACGTCGGCTGGAACAGCGCGATCGTCTCCAAGCTGACCAATCCCGACGGCACGCCGTTCAGCTACGCGCCCGGGCGGCTGATGGTCTTCGCGCTCGACGCCAAGGGCGTGACGCTGCCGCCGGCGCCGCCCTCCAACGCGGTCCCCGCGCCGCCGCGCGAGGTGCCCGACCCGGCGGCGGTCACCCGCGGCGAGGCGCTCTACGCCCAGAACTGCGCGATCTGCCACGGCGCCAGCGCGGTCGGCGGGGTCAAGGACTTGCGCCACCTGACCAAGGAGACCCATGCCGACTTCCTCAACATCGTCCTCGGCGGCGAACGCGAGAAGCTCGGCATGCCCAAGTTCGGCGGCAAGCTGACCGAAGCGCAGGCGAACGACATCCACGCCTACCTGATCAAGCGCGCGCAGGACGATTACCAGCCCAACTTCATGGACCTGGTGAAGCGGCAGTGAGACTCGTCCGAAACACCCCCCATCGCCCCTCTCCCCTTGCGGGAGAGGGAGGAGGCGCGACAGCGCCGGAGGGAGAGGGGTCGGCGGCGCCAGCCGACGTTCTGGCCGCCGCTGCGCGGCGGACCCCTCTCCCAACCCTCTCCCGCAAGGGGAGAGGGCTTGCTCTGGCGATTGCTGTCGCGCTCGTTCCCACCCCCGCCTTCGCCCAGGCCGCCGGCGAGCCGAGCGCGGTTATCGCGCCGACGTGCGACCACGCCTGCCTGATCGGCGTCGTCGAAGCGCACATGAAGGCGCTCGCCGCGCGCGATCCGTCGCAGCTCAAGCTGGCGAAGGATGTTCGCTACGCGGAAAACGACGTGCTGCTGCCGCTCGGCCAGGGCCTGTGGCGCACGGTCACCGGAGTCGATGCGACCGGCCTCACGGCCGCCGACCCGCTGACCGGCAACGCCGCCTGGTTCGGCTCGGTGCGGGAGAACGGCAAGCCGGCCATTTACGCCGTGCGCGTCCACGTGAACCAAGCCGGCGCGATCGACGAGATCGAGGCGGTGGTCCACCGCAAGACTGCGCTGCCGGCCCCTTTCAGCGACGTCACGAAGATGGTCCACGACCCGGAGTTCAACCAAGTCCTCCCGCCCGAGCAACGCCGCCCGCGGGAGCGCATGCTGAGTATCGCCGACGGCTACTTCAGCACCGTCGAGCTGAACGATGGCCAGGTGCTGACCCAGTTCACCGACGATTGCGGCCGGCTCGAGAACGGCATCTCCACCACCGCCGCGCCCAAGCCCGGCGCGGGCGGCAACGCCGCGGCGATCGCCACCGGGTGCGAGAACCAGTTCAAGCTCGGCCTCTACAAGATCAACAAGCGCGTCCGCCGCGACTTCTTCATCCTCGATACCGAGCGCGGGGTGGCGGTGGCGCGCGGCTTCTTCGACCACGCCAACGAGTTCGACCGTTACAAGCTGACCAACGGCCGCGAGATGAAGACCGCGCTCAAGTGGCCGAACTCGATCACCCTGCTCGAAGCCTTCCGCATCCGCGACGGCAAGATCGCCCGGATCGAGGCGGTGTTCACTTACGTGCCCTACTTCATGCCCAACCCGTTCCGCGACGGCGTCTCCCACCCGCCGCACTACGCGCCGCAGCCGAAGGCGTGCGACGCGGCCTGCCTCACCAATGAAGCGAACTCGGTGATGCACGCCTATGTCGGCAACCAGTGGCGCGAGGTGAACTGGGCGCCGAAGGTCGGCTACGGCGAGAACGGTGTCGGCATCCGTGTCGGCGAGGGCATCTGGGCCACCGTCACCGCGATCGACCCGGAGCCGCTGGTCATCGCCGACGCGCAGACCGGCAAGGCGGTGTGGCTCGGCCAGATCGAGGAGCACGGCCAGCCCGCCTGGGCCGCCGTCACCATCGCCGCGGACGGCAAGCAGGTCGGCGATGTCGAGGCGGAAGTGCGCCGCAAGGAATACGGCACCCCGTGGGCCGAGCCCACTTCGCCGCCCGCGTTCGCGACGCTGCCCCAAACCCAGCGCACGCCCCGCGCGCTGATGCTCAAGCTGGTCGACGGCTTCTACGCCGCCCTCAACGCCCACGACGGCAAAGTGCCGGCGGGCCTCGCCGCCTCCTGCCAGTGGAACGTCAACGGCCAGGCGCTCGGCTCATGCGCGGGGCCGCTCAAAGCCAACGCCCTGCAATGGATCGCCCGCTGGCGCGACAAGCAAGTGCTCGCGGTGGACGAAGCCCGCGGCCTCGTCGCGGTGCGCGTGTTCGAAGACATGCCCGCGATCCCGGCGGAGTTTTCGGGCCCGAACGGAACCCGGCGGCCCAACCCGGCCGGCTATCCGCACAGCCTGCGGATCGTCGAGGTGTTTCACATCGTGGGCGGCCAGATCGACGGCCTGCGGCGGATCAGCTCGGAGCTGCCCTACGGGATGAAGCCGCACGCGTGAAGCAGGCTACCCGCACCGCCTCGGTGCCGGCCGCTAGTGCTTCGAGCCTCCGAACAGCCCTTTGGCCATGCCGAGAACATCGTCGATCGGGTTGCCGTCCCCGTCGCGATCGAGCGCGGAGGTGATCCCGGACAGTATCTGCGGATTGTCCTCGACGATTTGCGCATAATGACCGAGCGCGGATTCGCCGCCGATGTGGTGCACAATCTGCGACAGTACGGCAGGGTCGAGGCCGGTATGCGCAGCTGCCGTCTTGACGGTGTCGCCTTCCTGCACGTGGGCCGCGCCCAGGGCGGCGACAGCCTTTTCGGCCATCGCCGGATCGATTCCTACCTTGGCGGCAAGATTTCCGATGTCGGTCCCACCGACCGAGCCGAGGATCGAGTCAAAAATGCCCATGTCACTCTCCTGAAAAGGGTCACGCCGTCGAAGATGCGTCGCCGGCGGAGTCCGCTGCCGGCTTCGCTTTCGTTTCGCCGGCAAACCCGCACTGCGCCTGCTCCATCGGGATCTGCTTGGTGATGCGGGTGGCGTTCTCGGCATAGGCTTCGGTCACCGAACCGTGGTTGACGGTCTTGCCGCGCAGCGGGCTCACGCCCTGGCAGATGTGGAACACGTGCGGGGAGCTGGCCTTCTTGGCTCCGCTCTCCGGCGCGATCCAGTACACCACGTCCTGGCCGTTGGGATGGGCGGGATCCTTGGTCGCGGCCGCCACAGTGGCAGAGTCCGCGGCAATGGCCTTCGCCTGCTGGGCGACCTCCGGCGAACAGGCGGTTGTCGGCTGCGCGGATTTGATCTGCGCTGCGCACTGGTTCATGTCCTGCGTGTACTGCTCGGTCGACGGAGGATTGAAATCGATCCCGATCACCGCGGCAATCACGGCCAGCACCACGCCCACGCCGCCGGCGATCTTCTTGTTCTTCGGATCCATGTCCTTATCCATGAAGATCAGGACGATCAGCGGCAGGAAGGCGATCAGCGTGATGATCGCGCCGAGCTGGTTCTGGACGAAGAAGCGGAAACCGTCGGCCTTGCTGGCCGGATCGTGCTTGTTGGCGGCCTTCCACATCAGGTTGCCGGCAATCGCGAATACCGCGATTACGACCAGCAGCCCGATCAGCAGCGGCAGGTTGCCGTGGTCGAACTTGTGTTGCTTGAGCATCACGACGCCCGCGATCTCCGCGGCGATGGCGATCCCCCAGGCGATGGCGGCAAACAGGCGCAGGCGCGTGGCGCTCGATTTCTGTCCCTGCGTAGCGCGCCATTCCTTGGTCACGTCGACCTGACCTGCCGGTTCGTTCTCGGCCATGAGTCCACCTTTCTTTCAAGAGACTTCCGCGCGACTGGTTGTCGAACCGGAAGCCTTGCTCCGCCCGCGATCACAACTAAACCGCACGCCGGTTGCAGGCAACAAGCCTGAACTTATGTTGCGAACGGCGCGGAAGTGGTGAAGGGGGCAGTCCGCGCCCAACCAGTCTGAAGCGCGATTTCCCTGTTAAGCAGGCAATTAACAGGGAAAAACGAAAAAATGAGAGCCAAAACAGGCCCTCAAACGCGATTTTCGTCGAATTCCTTCATAACTTCTCTCGCGTTTTCCGTATCTTAAGTGCCTGAATTTCCAGTTCCCTGTTAATCGCGATAACAGGGTATTTAATCGCCCATAACAGGGACCCAATTCGGCAATAACAGGGACGTTTTTCGACATAACAGGGTGCGCATCGCAATGGACCCGGCCCCTCCGAAAAAGCCCGTCGACGAGGCCCGAAACGCATCCTCTCAAGCGAAAGGTAACGAACGGCGACCGGCAGGCGCAGCAGCACCAGCCAACCCTCGATCAGGATTCGTTCGCCTCGCAAGAGCCGCGTGTGAAAGCGCTAGCCGGGAACGCGAAACGCCCGCAAAGGAGGCCTCCAACTCGGAAGGATATCCCGTGAGCCTCACTCTTTATGACGCCTCCGCGCCGGTGTTCGTCAGCGCGCTGACGAACATGCGCGCCTGGCTCGACAAGGCGGCCAGCCTCGAGACGGCAGAAGATCTCGTCGATGCGAAACTGGCCGACGACATGCGCCCGCTCGCC
>JANWHA010000040.1 GCA_025450635.1 Croceibacterium sp.
CATGTACGCGCAGGTCATGAGATGAAGAGGTTCGGCATCCTGCCTCTCGCGGCCCTCGCGCTGGCGGGCTGCGCGGCGCTGCCGCGCGCAGCCCCGACCGTCTCGGAAGTCCTCCCGAAAGACGCGGAGAACATCAAGGTCGTCGACATCCGGCCCGACACGCCTTCACCGCTGCCCGCGGACTTCGCCCCGCTGCCTGCGTGGACCATCGGCGACGGCCCGGCGCTCGCGCCCGGCGTCCAGCCCGGCGACATCCTGCACATCAGCGTGTTCGAGGTCGGCTATTCGCTGTTCACCGGCAACAGCAACGCCCCGGCTTCGCTGAAGCCTTCACCGACGAGCGGCAACGTGTTCGAATTCCCGCCGCTGCGCGTGCCGGAGAGCGGCACGATCCAGCTTCCCTTCGCCGGCGCGATCCCGGTCACGGGCCGGTCCGGCAGCGAAATCGCCCGGGCCTTCCAGCAGCGCCTGCGGGGCCAATCGCAGAACCCGCAAGTAATCGTATCGGTCGAGGCAGGCCCGCGCCGCAGCGTGGTGGTGAGCGGTGACGTCAAGGAGCCGGGCCGGGTCGAGCTGACCGAGGACAACGAGCGGCTGCTCGATGCCATCGCCCTCGCCAAGGGGGCGGATTCCCGGCCGGCGGACATGGTGGTCAGGCTCTCGCGCCGCGGCACGACCAGCGTCGCCCGGCTGGAGGACATCGGCGCCGGCTCGACCGAGAACGTCCTGCTGGCGCCCGGCGACCGCATCGAGCTGGTGCAGAGCGTTCGCTCGATCACCGTGCTCGGCGCCGCCAAGTCGGTTTCGCAGATCAGCTTCGACAACCCGGCGATGACGCTCAGCCAGGCGCTCGCCCGGGCGGGCGGCCCTTCCGAAGACAAGGCCGACCCGACCGGCGTGTTCATCTTCCGCCAGGTGCGGGCCGCCGACGGTTCGGTGCAGCCGGTCATCTACCGCCTCAACCTGCTCGATCCGGCGAGCTACTTCGCCGCGCAGACGTTCGCCATGCGCCCGGGCGACATCATGCTGGTGGCGAATGCCAAGGCGGATCAACTGGCGACCTTCCTGCAGATGGTCAACGCGCTCGCCTCGCCGATCGTGACCGCCCGTGTCCTTGCCCGCTGAGCCGGCGATGGACTCGCTCGTCGAGGGGATCGGCTGCCTCACCGGGATCGACCCGTGGAAGCGCGAGCGCATGCGGCGCTTGTGCGCCAATCGACACGGCCCGCCGATCGCGCTGACGCCGCGCAGAGCCGTCGCCCTGGCGAAGGCCAATGGCGGCGCGGTCGGTTGCTGGGCTTCGCGCGTCGCGCCGGAGTTGCCGGCGATGGCGCGCGCTGCAGGCGTGGACCTGTGGTTGATGGAAGACGGCTTCATCCGCTCGTTCGGGCTCGGCGTCGCGCTGGTGCAGCCGTGCTCGATCGTGATCGATCGCCGGGGCATCCATTACGACCCGTCGCGCCCGTCGGACCTCGAGAGCTTGCTGGAGAACCGCTCGTTTCCCGTTGCAACGCTGGCGCGGGCGGAGCGGCTGATTGCCGAGATCTGCCGGCTCGGCGTGACCAAGTACAACCTGTCGGGGGCGCGACTGGATTTGCCGGCCGGCAGGCGCGTCGTGCTCGCGCTGGGCCAGGTCGAGAACGACCTGTCGGTGGTGCGCGGCGGAGGCGGGTTGTCGATCGCCCAGTTTGTCGCCCGGGTCCGGCGCGAAGAGCCGGACGCGTTCATCGTCTTCAAGCCGCATCCCGACGTGCTCTTCGGCATGCGCGAGGGATTGCGCGAGGCGGATGTCGACCTGGTCGCCACCGACGCCGATCTGCCCAGCCTGATGGACCGCGCCGACGCCGTCCACACGCTCACCTCACTCGCCGGCTTCGAGGCGCTTCTGCGCGGGCGCGAGGTGGTGGTGCATGGGCGGCCGTTCTACGCCGGCTGGGGCCTCACCCGCGACCTGCTGCCATGTCCGCGCCGCAGCCGCCGGCTGACGCTGGCCGAGCTGGTCGCTGGCGTGCTGATCGAATATCCGCTTTACTGCCTGCCCGACGGCGGCGGCCGGTGCTCGGTCGAGGATCTGGTCGGTGCTCTGGGCGCCCGCCAGCAAGGGTGGACACCGGGCATACGGGACCATGCGCTCGGTTCGGCGGCGCTGGTGTTGCGGCGCATGAAGGCCGCCGTGGGGGGCAGGAAGAATGCAGCAATCGCCGATCTATGACATCTGGCGGCTGCTCGGCGGACCCCGCGAGACGGTCGAAGCCGAAGTCCGCGCCACCTGCCGCACCGTCTACATCGGCGAAAACGAAGCGCTGACCCGCATTCTCGGCCGCTACAAGATGTACGTCGACACCCGCGACATCGGCATCGCCAGCCATTTGATGATGGAAGGCTATTGGGAAATGTGGGTGACCGAGGCGATGATGCGCCTGCTGCGCCGCGGGGCGGTGGTCGCGGATGTCGGCGCCAACCTCGGCTACTTCACGCTGCTGATGGCCGACCTGACGGGCGCGGAAGGCCGGGTCCTGTCGTTCGAGCCCAACCCCGAGCTGGCGCGGCGGCTGCGCAAGAGCATCGCCATCAACGGGTTTGCCGGCTTCACCGATTTCTATCAGTGCGGGCTCGGCGGCGCGGAAGGCTGGGCGCTGATGGACGTGCAGAGCGACCAGCCCGGCGGCGGGCGCACGATCCCGATCGACGTTACCGCGGAAGCGGAGGCCGAGCCCGACACCGACGAGACGCCGCAGCCAGCGCAATTGCCGCCGGCGCCGCAGCCGGCACGGACAGGGCTGCAGGGAGCGCTCAAGAGCTTCTTCCTGGGTGAAGCTCCGGGCGATCTCGTCGCCCCGGCACCGAAACCGCCCGAGGTCGAAAGCGACCCTGAGCCCGCCGTGCCGGCGGATGCCGTCCGCATCGTGCGTTTCGACGACCTGCCTCACGCCCGCGACGTCGAGTTCATGAAGATCGATGTCGAGGGCTTCGAGCCGCGGGTGTGGGACGGGATGACCGGGCGGCTGGAGAATTACGACCTGCCGCTGACGATCTTCATGGAATTCACCATCGAACGGCTGGACGACCCGCGGGAGTTTCTGGCGCGGATCCTTTCTTGGGGCTTCTCGCTTGAAATCATAACGTTTACAGAAGGCGTCCGGCCTATAACGCCGGACGAATTGTTCTCCGGGCCTCACAACGTGGACCACATGCTGGTCCTGCGACGGGATGCCCGCGGGACCGGGGGTGGGAACTGATCTTGGAACGCCTGTTGCTTCGCGGGTTCATGCACCATTACCGCGATCGCCTGTGGTGCGTAATCATCGCCAGCATCTTGCTGAACATCCTGGTGTTCGCCGGCTCGGCTTATTCGATGCTGGTCTACGATTCGATCATCCCCAGCGGCAGCATACCGACGCTGATCGCGCTGTTCGGCATCCTGGTGGTCGTCTACCTGTTCCAGTTCACCTTCGAGACGCTGCGCAGCGAGGCCATGCTGGGCGTCGCCAATGGCGTCCACCGCGATCTTTCGGGGCGTGTCCAGCATGCCGTGGTCTCGCGGGCGCTCAAGGCCGGCGGGGTGCCCGGCGACGGGCTGCAGCCGATCCGCGATCTCGACCAGATCCACGCCTTCCTGTCGAGCCCCGGGCCGGTCGCGCTGATCGACCTGCCGTGGGTGATCGTGTTCCTGATCGTGCTGTCCTTGCTGCACTGGAGCCTGGGGCTGACGGCCCTGCTGGGCGCTATCGTCCTGGCCTGCATCGCCTGGCGGTCCAACGCCAAGACCCAGGCCCGCTCACGCGACCTGGCCCGGACCACCACCGCGCGGCAGGGCCGCCTGCTCGCCGAGCTGCGCCACGCGGAAACGGCCGCGGCGATGGGAATGCGCGACCGGATGAAGAACCGCACGGCGGCGCTGGATGAAGAGTTCCTCGCCGAGCAAGGCGGCCTTTCGCGCATCGTCGCGCGCTTCGGCGGAGCCGGCCGGATGTTCCGCATCCTGCTGCAGTCGCTGATCCTCAGCGTCGGCGCGGCGCTGGTGGTGCAAGGCAAGGCCACCGCCGGCATCACCCTGGCCGCGTCGATCCTCTCCGGCCGGGCGCTCGCTCCGGTCGACATGGCGATCGCCAACTGGCGCGGGCTGGTCGCCGCCCGCAGCGGCTGGAGCCGGATCGTCGACGTGATGCAGAAGCTGCCGCCGCCCGCTCCGCGCGACATCGCCCTGCCGCCGCCGAAAGGCGCCGTCGAAGTGCGCGATTTGTGGGTGGCTGCCCCCGGCACCAACAAGCCGATCGTCAGCGGCGTGTCGTTCCGCCTGGAACCGGGGCAAGGGCTGGCCATCGTCGGCCCGAGCGCGGCCGGCAAGACCACTTTCGCCAAGGCGCTGCTCGGCATCTGGCCGTGGCTGCGCGGCGATGTGCGGCTGGACGGGGCGACGCCCGACCAGTGGGATCCGGGAGTGCTCGGCGCCAGCTTCGGCTACGTCCCGCAAAACGTCGAGCTGCTCGAAGGCACCATCGGCGAGAACATCGCCCGATTCGATCCCGATGCGACTTCGGAAGAGGTCATTGCCGCCGCCAGGGCTGCCGGCCTCGACGACCTGATCAAGAGCATGAGCGACGGGTACGACACGCCGGTCAGCCAGGGGGGCGCCTCGCTGTCGGCCGGGCAGCGCCAGCGCATCGGCCTGGCGACCGCGCTTTACGGGAACCCGCACTTGCTGGTCCTCGACGAAGCCAACTCCAACCTCGATGCCGCCGGCGATGCCGCGCTGGCCAACGCGATCGGCGGCGTTCGCCAGCGCGGCGGCATCGTGGTGATGATAACGCACCGGCTGGCCATGCTCGGGCCGGTTTCGCACGTCGCCGTGATGAACGAGGGCCGGCTGGTCGAATTCGGCGATCGCGACGAGGTGCTGAAACGCCACGTGGTCAAGTCGAACGCCGGCAAGCCGGACAAGGCGGACAAGCCTGAACCGGTGCTGAGGGCGCAATCGTAGCCGCCATGGCCGGCCCGCCCCCCAGCAACGCGTTCCCCGACCTGTGGAGCGATGACGAAGCGCCCGAGACGCGCCAGTTCACGCGCGCCAAGCGCGTCCTCGCGATCGGCGGCGGACTGCTGCTGGTGCTGTTCCTGCTGGCGGCGGTGGTCCCGGTCGGCGGCGCGGTCATCGCCAGCGGTCAGGTGGGTGTGGAGACATTCGTCAAGCGCATCTCCAACTCCGATGGCGGCACGATCGCCGCGATCCTGGTGAAGAACGGCCAGACCGTTCGGCAGGGCCAATTGCTGATGCGGCTGCAGGACACGGTCCCGGGCGCCGAGGCGCAATACTCCGACCTGTCGGTCGAGCAATTGCTGGCCGAGCGCGCCCGGCTGGTGGCCGAGCAAAGCGGTGTCGGCCGGGTCGTTTTCCCCCCGGCGTTGCTCAGCGCCGGCACTCCGACTGCCGCCCAGGCGATGGCCGACGAATTGAAGCTGTTCGCCACGCGCCAGGGCGAACAGGCCCAGATGCACGCCCAGTTGCAGGCCCGCATCGCGCAGTACGCCGAGCAAAATAACGGCTATGAAGCCCAGATCGCCTCGCTGCAGAAACAGAGCGCGCTGATCAAGCCGGAGCTCGATGACGTCCGCCAGCTGTGGGAACAGAAGCTGGTCACGATCAGCCAGCTCAACGACCTTGAGCGGACGGCGGCGGGCCTCGAGGGGAATATCGCTTCGCTGCGGGCCAACATCGCCGAGACCGACGCCCATGTCAGCGAAACGCGCGAGCAGATGATCCAGACCGACCAGACCCGCCGGATCGAGGCGGCGGGCCAGCTGGAACAGGTCAACGCCACGCTCAACGACCAGAAAGTGCGCAGCATCTCGGCCGGCGAGCGGCAGGAGCAGACCGAAATCCGCGCACCTTATTCCGGCACCGTCGAAAAGCTCGCCTACACCACCGTTGGCGACGTTGTCCGTCCGGCCGAACCGATCATGGAAATCGTGCCCAGCGGGCAACTGACGGTCGTCGAGGTGACCGTCAGGCCGTCCGACATCGACCAGCTCGCCGTCGGACAAACGGCGCGCATCCGCTTCACCGCGTTCGCCTACACGAGCACGCCCGAGATTCCCGGCAAGGTGATCTATGTCGCGACCGATCGCTCGTCCAATCCGCAGACCGGCGCGGCATTCTACAACGCGCGGGTGGAGATCGATCGCGACGCCCTCAGCGCGCAACACTTGCAGCTGCGCAGCGGAATGCCGGCGGAAGTGTTCATCGGCACCGGCGAGCGCAGCCTGCTGTCGTACATGACAAAGCCGCTACGCGATCAGATCGCGCGTGCCTTCCGCGGTGACTAGGGGCTCCGGCGTGCGCCGATGGGGGTGGGTTCTGCTGGCGGCGGGATGCCTGCTGCCGCCGGTGCAGCGGGCCCACGCCCAGCTGGTGCCCAATCCCGGCGCCTTGCTGCCCGATCTCGTCGGCCCGGTCGATGACCGGCCGCACACCCAGCCGGTCTACGACCCGTCGCTGCCGGCCGACACGCCCGACGCGATCAAGGCGATCGACATGGCCAGCCCGGTGAGCACGCTAAGGGACGCCTTGCTGCGCGCCTACTGGATGAATCCGCAATTGCTCGCCGAACGCGCCTCCATGCGCTCGGCGGACTTTACCTTGCCGCAAGCCCGCGCGGCCTTCGGCCCGTCGATCAATTACAGCGTCGGGCTCCACTGGGAGAAAGACCGCTTCGACACCACCCTGGGAATCCCGTTGAGCCGGTCCGGACGGACCGAGACCGCGTCGGCCATCCTGACCCAGCCGCTCTATACCTTCGGCAGGCTGGCCGCCGGGGAGCGCTCCGCCAGGGCGCAGATCGCCTTCGAGCGCGATCGCCTGCGCGATACCGAGCAGCAAGTGCTGTTCAACACGATATCGGCCTACGTCGGCGTGCTGCGCGACCGGGCGGGGCTGCAGATCGCCAAGGACAATCGCGATATTCTCGAGCAGGAATTGAGCGACGTGCGCGCCCGCTTCAACGTCCGCGAAGCCACCGACGTCGACCTGCAGCAGGTGCAATCGCAAGCAGCCATTGCCCGCGCCGACGTGGAAACCGCCCAGTCCACCCTGGACTCGAGCGACGCCACTTTTCGTTCGGTGATCGGCTCGCCGGCGGGGCCCCTGGATCCGCCCAATCCGCTGATCCTTCCGGCGGCGGAGCTGG
The DNA here is from genome assembly GCA_025450635.1 of Croceibacterium sp. GTDB lineage: Bacteria > Pseudomonadota > Alphaproteobacteria > Sphingomonadales > Sphingomonadaceae > Croceibacterium_B. Next base: position 7,185 of record JANWHA010000040.1, read on the forward strand.
ACAGCGCCCAGGCGGTGGCCGAGCAGGACAATCCGGTGCTCGCCGCCGCGCGGGCGCGCGAACAGGTCTCGCGCGCCGCCGTGGATTCCGCCGAGGCCGCCCGCTTTCCGCGGATCGATCTGCAGGGGCGGGCCGATTTCGGGACCGTGACCCCGTACAACAACTCGCTGCGGCAGAACAACTTGCAGGGCGGCGTGGTCGTGACCGGCCCGCTGTTCGACAGCGGCTTGCTCGGCGCGCGGCAGGAGCAGGCCGAGGCGGCGAACGACGCGGACTGGCGCCTGATCGACAAAGCCGCCCGCGACCTGCGCGCCCAGGTGGCCAGCGCGTGGAGCGCCAGGCTGGCCAGCGGCGCCTCGGTCGGCGACCTGTCCGCCGCGGTCGCCAGCGCGCAGAAGGCTTACGAAGGCTCGGTCGCCCAGCAGAAGGCCGGCTTTCGCACCACGCTCGACGTGCTGATTTCGGCGCGCGACTTGCTCGACGTGCGCCGCAGCTACAACACCACGCTGGCCGACGCCTATCTCACCCAGGCGCAGCTGCTGCTCGCGCTGGGCTCGCTCGACCTGGCGGACCTGCTGCCCGACGAGCGGGCGCACGACCCGGCGCGGCACCTGGAGAAAATCGATAGCCAGGGCGAATTGCCGTGGACCCCGGTGCTCAGCGCGATCGACGGCCTCGGCTATCCGAAAGCCAACGCCGCCCGCCCCGTCCGCGACCCGGCCCTCGCGCCCGCCGCGCGGCCGGCGAAGGCGCCGGCCCGTCGGTCAAAGAACAAAGTCGCTCGCATCAAGCGTTGACATGTCGGTGTGCTGCAGGACGATGAAGTCTCCGCCGCCAAGATCGATCGCGCCGTCCGAGCCGTGCTGGGTGAAGTGGCTCTGCAGGTCGGCAAAGGCACGAAAGGGGAAATCTTGGATATCGATCTTGTCCTCGCCGTGGACGAAATCGCCGATCACATCGCCGCCGGTGCCTTTCGCGAACACGAACGTGTCGTTGCCGCCTTGCCCGAACAGGACGTCGTTGCCGGCCAAGCCATAAATGGTGTCGTTGCCGCCGCCGCCGAGGAGCCAATTGGCGTTATTGTCGCCAATGATCCGGTTGTCGAGCTCGTTGCCGACGCCGAATGCGGTTGCGCCTAAGAGGGTGAGGTTCTCGACGTTGGCATAGAGGTACACGCCGTTGTTGGTTCCGGGAACGTTTGCGTAGACCGTGTCGATGCCGCCGTCCGCCACCTCGAACGTCAGATCGTCCCCGGTGTCGACATAGTACGCATCGTCGCCGGGACCGCCATCCATCCGATCGTAATCGCTCAGCCCGCCATCCCCGTGGAGGATATCGTTGCCCGCGCCGCCGACAAGAATGTCGGTGGAGAAGTCCGGCCCGCCGTACAGGACGTCGTTGCCATCCTCGCCATAGAGCGCATCGGGACCGTTGCCGCCGTCCAGCCGGTCGTCACCGGCGCCGCCCGCCAGGTAATCGGTGCCGCCATTTCCGTAGAGCTCGTCGGCTCCGTCCTGACCGTACAGGGAATCGTTCCCAAGCCCTCCGCTGATAGTGTCGTTCCCGCCGCCGCCGATCAGCAGGTTCGCGCCCTCGTTGCCGGTGATCGTGTTGGCAAGCGCATTGCCGACTCCGTAAACATCGCCCGCCCCGCCGAGCAGGATCAAGCTTTCGACGTTGTCGTACAGATAGAAGCTCACGCCGGACCTGGCGAGGTCGTAGCCCTGGTCGGCGCTTTCGAAGATCAGATCATCTTGCGTATCCACGTAGTAAGTGTCGTTCCCGGCACCGCCGTACATATGGTCCGCGCCGCCCTTGCCGTCGATGACGTCATCGCCGCCGAGACCATAAATAGTGTCGGCGTCGGCGGTGCCGTTGAGAGTATCGTTGCCGGCGGCCCCTGTGATCGTCGCCATCCTGACCTCTCCTTCGCTTCAGTTCGCCGCCTCGGCGCCCCCGGGTCAAAGAATGAAATCTCCCGCGTCGAGCGTCGCCATGTCGGTGTGCTGCAGGACGATGAAGTCGAAGGTGGTGAGGCTGCCGAGATCGATCGCCCCGTCGGAGCCGTGCTGAGTGAACCTGCTCTGCAGGTCGGCGAAGCTGGCGAAATGGAAGGCCGATACGTCGATCTTGTCCTGGGCGTGCGTGAAGTCGCCGATGACATCGCCGCCGGTGCCGTGCTCGAAGACGAAGGTGTCGTCGCCGCCCTCGCCGAACAGCACGTCGTTGCCGGCCTTGCCGTTTATCGTGTCGTTGCCGTCGCCGCCGAGCAGCCAGTTGGCGCTGGCATTGCCGGTGAGGACATTGGCCAGCTCGTTGCCGACCCCGAAGGTGGTCGTGCCGAGCAGCACCAGGTTTTCGACGTTGGCGTAGAGGTAGACCCCGTTGTTGGCCCCTGCGACGTCGGCATAGACCGTGTCGGTGCCGCCACCCGCCGCCTCGAAAGTGAGGTCGTCGCCGGTATCGACATAGTACGTGTCGTTGCCCGGTCCGCCGTCCATCCGGTCATAGTCGCCAAGGCCGCTTGATCCGATTAGCACGTCGTCGCCCGCCCCCCCGACGAGAATGTCGGTGAAGAAGCCGGTGCCACCGTTCAGGGTGTCATTTCCGTCCTCGCCGTAAAGCGCGTCTGGCCCGTCGCCGCCGTCGAGATTGTCGTTGCCGGCACCGCCCGCGAGATAATCGGTCCCCGCTTCACCCTTTAACACGTCGTCCCCGTCCTGACCGTAGACCGTGTCGTTGCCGTCGCCGCCGTAGATTGCGTCATTGCCAGCTTCGCCGAGCAGAAGGTTGGCCCCCTCGTTGCCGGTGATATGGTTCCCCTCATCGTTGCCGACCCCGAAAATGTCGCCCGCGCCGGCATCGAGGTTGAGGTTCTCGATGTTGGCGTAAAGGTAGAAGCTGACACTCGAATTCACGGTATCGGAACCGTCTGTGGCGGCATTCTCAAACACCAGGTCGTCCTGGGTATCGACATAGTAGGTGTCGCTGCCCACGCCGCCATACATCATGTCGGCGCCGGCGCCGCCATCGAGAATGTCAGCACCGTACTGAGCGACAAGTACATCGTTGCCGTCTCCACCGTAAAGGTGATCGCTGGTTCCGTTGATAGAGAGGCCGTAGAGGTGATCGTCACCTGTCCCGCCGTTAATGCTGATGGGCTGTCCGGTGGGGGCATAGGTGGTGACGAGGACGTCGTCGTAGGAGGAGCCGATCAGGCTTTCCATTCCGACGAAGGTATCCGCTCCCTCTCCGGTGTTCTGCGCGAAGGTGTCCGCCAGATTGACCGTGACGCCTTGCGTGGCATTGACGAAGCTTGCCGTGTCGATGCCGTCGCCGCCATCGAACAGATCGTCGCCCGGACCTCCAACAAGGGTGTCGTTTCCGGCCTCCCCGTACAGCGAATCGTTCCCGTCGCCGCCCAGCAGGGTGTCGTTGCCCGCGCCGGCGTGAATGACGTCGTCCCCGCCCTTGCCATCGATCGTGTCGGCCCCGGCCGTGCCGGTGAGGGTATCGGGACCGTCGGTGCCGGTGATCGTCGCCATCTGCCATTCCCTTCGAGTCGTGCTGTCCGCCCGACGCGGATGCGTGCCTCCTCAATCGGGTCGGGTTGCAATCCATCAGGAAGCGCACTGCTGCCCGGCTGCGCCAGACATAGGTAAAGCTACGCGGCCGCACCAGAGTTCCTTACACCCGAAAAGCGGGGCGATAACAGGATGAAATGGCGCGTGTCCCGGCGCCGGGCAGACGTTCGCCTAAAGCACAAAGTCCCCGCCATCGAGCGAGCTCATCGTAACGCCCTGCAACACGACGAAGTCCCCGCCGCCGAGGTCGATGGCGCCATCGCCGCCAACCTGGTGGAAGCTCGCCTGCAAGGCGGCGAAGCTGGCAAAGCCGAACGCGTGGACATCGATCTTGTCCTGGCCGTGGGTGAAGTCGCCG
>JANWHA010000041.1 GCA_025450635.1 Croceibacterium sp.
CCGCGCCGTTCGGTGGCGACCTCGCTGTTGACGATGTGAAACGTCAGCGGCGGCAGGCCGCCTTCGGCAAGACCCATCAGCGCGCGCGCCGCCAGCAGGGTAAGCAGGCCGACCGCGAGGCCGGAGCTGATCGACGCGACCGAGAAGATCACCGTCGCCGCGACCAGCAGCAGCTTGCTTCTGCCGGTCAGGTCGGCGGCGCGGGGCAGCCAGAAGCTGGCCAGCGACCAGGTCACCGCCAGGACCGCATTGACCAGGCCGATATCGGTGTTGGTCAGGCGGAACTCGGGCTGGATCATCGGCGCGAGCAAGCCGAACGCCGTGCGGTCCAGAAAGACGATGCCGATGTTGACCCCGAGCAGCCCGACCAGCAGCGCCTGGTAACTCGAAGTCGTCGGCCGCTCTGCCGGAGCCTGTTCGATCACCGATGCCATATTCGTCCTCTCCCCAGAGACCGCCTCGAAACGCAGCTTAACAGGCGTTCCGGTTTTGGCACGCGGGATTTCATGGTAACGCTACCATGCGCTGGTCCGGAGAGATTCGTTTGTCGTCATTCCTGAGAGACCGCGCCAGCGTCTGGTCCTTCGCGATCGGGGTGGTGGCGGTGACCGCCGGCGTGCTGCTGCACCTGCCGATGTTCTGGATGGGCCGGGCGATGGGCTTCCGCCTCGCGGGAATGCCGATGGACCCCGGCATGATCGCCGGGATGTTCATGATCCTGGCCGGCGTCGCGCTGGCCGCTTGGGGACTGCTGCCCAAGAACGTCGCCGCGCAAGTCGATGCATCCCGCCACATCAGCATCGCCGCGCCGGAAGATGCGCCGCTGACCAGGGCCCACTGGCAGCTGATGGCGGTGCTGGTGATCGCCCTGGTGATTGACGTCATGAAGCCGGCCTCGCTCGGCTTCGTCATGCCGGGCCTGAAGGAGGAGTACGCGGTCTCCGCCGCCCGGGGCGCGGCGCTGCCGTTCGCGGCGCTGGCCGGCACGGTCGTGGGCTCGGTGTTCTGGGGCGTGATGGCCGACATCTACGGGCGCAAGGCGACGATCATGCTGTCCGCGGTGATGTTCGTCGGCACCTCGATCTGCGGGGCGATGCCGAGCCTCAACTGGAACGTCGTGATGTGCTTCCTGATGGGCGCGGCGGCGGGCGGCATGCTGCCGGTGACGTATGCGTTACTCGCGGAAACGATGCCGACCCGGCACCGCGGATGGGCGTTGGTGCTCGTCGGCGGGCTCGGCTCGGGCGGCGGCTATTTCGCGGCGAGCGGTTTGTCCGCGTGGCTAGAGCCGATCTTCAGCTGGCGTATCCTCTGGCTGCTCAACCTGCCGACGGGCCTGCTGCTGCTGTCGCTCAGTGGCTTCATCCCCGAATCCGCCAAATTCCTGCTCGCACGCGGCCGGCGGGCCGAGGCGCAGGCGGCGATGGCCCGCTTCGGAACGCGCAGCATCGTCCACGGGACGGAGCGTGAAGACCCGGTGGTGGCGCCGGTGCTGCTCGACCATGAACGGCACCACGGCGGATTGTGGGCTCGCGGCTTCCGCGGCCGCACGGCGGCGCTGACCACCATCGCGCTGAGCTGGGGCCTGGTGAACTTCGGCTTGCTGCTGTGGATGCCGGCCGATTTCGTCAATCGCGGGCTGCCGATGGCCTCCGCCTCGAAGCTGCTCGCCCAATCGGCGCTGATCGCCTTTCCAACCGTTCTTCTCGGCGCGTTCTTCTACAGCCGGTGGAGCACCAAGGGCTCGCTGCTGGCGGCGACCGTCATTTCCGCGCTCGGGCTGGTCGGGGTGCTGGCGATGGACGCGCTCGGCATTCGCCTGCCGCCGGTGGCGATCATCGCCCTGCTGATCGTCGGCAACAACGCCGTCCTCGCCATCGTCCTGCCGTATGCCTCGGAGAGCTATCCGCTGCACATCCGTGGTCGGGCGACAGGGTGGATTGCGGCCTCGACCAAGGCCGGCGGGCTGGCGGCGCAAGCGCTCAGCATCGCCGCGCTGGTGCCACCGCTCGGAGTGGTCGCCGCGCTGATCCTCGCGCCGGTGCTGCTCGGGCTGGCGCTCGCCGTGGCGTTCTGCCCGGAAACCCGCGGGGTGGACTTGCGCAAGGTCGACCGCCCGCTGCGCGACGGCTACGCCTGAAGGGCGCGCGCCGAAAGAAATCGCCTGGCGCAAGGACTATGCTCGCGAACGGTGGAGGGCCGGTCGGAAAGCCGTGAGCGAGGAGCACACATTCGATGACGTCGTGCGCGAGCATGGACCGATGATCGCCCGCATCGCGGCCAGTCACGAAGCGCGGCCGCACCTGGCCGAGGAGCTGGTGCAGGACATCTGGTTCGCCGTGTGGCGGGCGCTGCCCGCGTTCCGCGGCGACAGCTCGCTGCGCAGCTTCGTTGCCCGCATCGCCGGCAACCGCGCGGCAACCCATGTGGCGAAAGCCGTGCGCGCGCCGAAGTCGGACGAGGTGGATGACGCTCTGCCGGCCCCCGGCGACGACCCGGAGACCGTGGCCGTCGCGCAAGATGGTCACGAGCGCCTGCTCGCGGCCGTGCGCGCATTGCCGCTGGTTTCGCGCCAGGTCGTCACCCTGACGCTGGAGGGCTTCGGCCCAGGCGAGATCGCCTCTGCGCTGGGCATCACCGCCAACGCCGTCTCGATCCGCCTGTCGCGGGCGAAGGATCACTTGCGAAACACGATGGGAGATCATCAATGACCGAAGAGCCTTTCTGGGACGAGCTGGGCATCGCCTGGCAAGCCGCCGCCCCGGCCGCCACCGTGCCGCCCGACCGGATGAAGGCGCATTTCCGCACCGAGTCGCGCCTGCTGCTCGCCGCCATCGCCGCCTGCATGGTCGTCGGGACGGCCATGCTCGCGCTCGCCGCCTTCACGTTCTGGCAAGCCTGGCAGCTCGCGGCATGGAACTTCGGCACGCGTGGGCTGGCGTTGCTGATCATCGGTACGAGCCTGTGGCTCATCGTCCGCGCATTGTGGCCGGTGCGCGGCAGCGACAACGCCCGCTCGCTGAGCGACTTCGCCGATCTTGGCTTTGCCCGTTCCGCGCAAGGTCTGCGGGTCTGCGCCCTGAGCTTCGGCGTTTGCGTGGCCGCCGCGGTGTTGGGCGTCATCGGCGCGGTGTTGCGCACGATGGCCGGCCATCCGCCGGTGGTGCCAGTCGCGGCAGGGCTGGCCCTGGTGGCCGTGCTCGCCGGCGGCGTGGCGGCCGAGCGTCGCCGGTTCCGTCGCGAGCAGGCAAGGTTCGCGTACCTGCGCGAGGCGCTGCGCCACGCGGACTGAGGGCTAACGCGGGTCTTCCGCCGGCATCGTCCGCCCGCGGATCAGGTCGGCGGCTTTTTCGCCGATCATCATGACCGGCAGGTTGGTGTTGCCCGAGGGCAGGGCGGGCATCACCGAGGCGTCCGCGACCCGCAGGCCGTCGATCCCGCGCAGCCGCAGCTCGGCGTCGACAACCGCCTCGCCATCCGCGCCCATGCGGCAAGTGCCGACGGGATGCGAGCGGTGTCCGGCGTGGCGGCGCAAATGCTCGCGGATGTCCGCGTCGGTGGTTGCCCTCGCTCCGGGCAGCGTTTCGCGTCGGATCATCTCTTTGAGCGGGCTTTGCGCGTAGATCGCGCGGCTTAGCTCCAGCGCGCGGACCATGCCGGCCACGTCCTCCGGCTCGCTCAGCAGGTTGAACTGGATGCGCGGCGGGTCGCGCGGGTCGGCCGAGCGCAGCCGCACCCAGCCGCGCGACTTCGGCTGCAGGAAGCCGGTGCGGACCGAGAGCTTCGCGGGCGCGCCACGCAAGCTCACCCGCGCGTCGCCGCTCAGCGGCAGGCACATCATCTGCACGTCGGGCCGGTCGAGCCCCGGCAGGGTGCGCGCGAAGACGTTGGCGGTGACGCCGTTGGTGGCGAACGGCCCGTCCTTGCGCCGCAGCCAACGCCACGCGGCGAGGGCCGCGCGATCGGCCCTGAGGTGCCGGGTCAAACCCTCGTCACCGACCAGGTCGTACTCCACGATGATATTGGGGTGCTCGGCCAGGTTGCGGCCGACGCCCGGCAGTTCATGCACCGGCTCGACGCCGGCCGCACGCAGTTCCTCCGGCTCGCCAACACCGGACAGCATCAGCAGTTGCGGCGAACCGTAGGACCCGGCGCTGAGCACGATCTCGGCGTTGGCGATCGCCGTCAGCACTTGCCGGTCGCGGCGGTACTGGACCCCGATCGCCCGCCCTCCGCGAATCACGATCCGCTGCACCCGCGCCTCGGTCTCGACCGTCAGGTTCGGCCGCGCCAGCGCCGGCCGGAGATAAGCCCGCGAGGCGCTCGACCGCCGCCCGCCGCCGATGGTCGCTTCCATGCGGGAGATGCCGTCCTGCTCCGCGCCGTTCGCATCCTCGCACAAGCCCACCCCGGCCGCTTGGGCCGCCTCGAGCAGCGGTTCCCAGAGCAGCTCCGCGCCTTCGATCCGCGAGACGTTGACCGGCCCGTCGCCGCCGTGGAACGGTCCCGCGCCGCGCCAGTGCGTCTCGAGCCGCCTGAAGTAGGGCAGCACCTCGGCATGGCTCCAACCGGCGAGGCCCTGCGCCGCCCAGTCGTCGTAATCGCGCCGGTTGCCGCGGATGGCGATCATTGCGTTGATCGCCGAAGTGCCGCCGAGCGTCCGCCCGCGCGGGATTGCCAGCCGCCGTCCGCCCAGCGCCGGTTCGGGCTCGGAGAGGAACTGCCACGTTCCAATCCGCCCCGCGGCCACGCGGGGGAAGGCGAGCGGCATCGCCTGCAGCGGATGGCGCTCGCGCGGCCCCGCTTCCAGCAGCAGCACCGAGACGTCCGGGTCTTCGCTCAGGCGCGCGGCGACCACCGCTCCGGCCGAGCCGGAGCCGACGACGATGTAATCATATCCAGCTGCCATCGCCGGCGTTGTGCCCGGGTATGTCCCAAAGCAAAAGCCCCGGCCGCCATCTGCTGTGCGGTGAACCGTGGAACGCAAAAAATGTTAAACCGTTATCCGGGCACTGGCGCAATCGGCGGAAGTTCCGCTGCATTTTGAGCGACTAATCGCTCTCACCCAAGAGAAGGGCAGCGATGAAAATCGCCCAGATCGCACCACTGATCGAATCCGTTCCGCCGAAGCTTTATGGCGGAACCGAACGGATCGTCTCTTACCTGACCGAAGAGCTGGTCGCGCTCGGCCACGACGTGACCCTGTTCGCCAGCGCGGACTCGCGCACTTCGGCGCGGCTGGTGCCGTGCGCCGAGCACGCGCTGCGGCTCAATCCGGCGGTCGAGGACGCGCTTCCCCACCATCTCCTGATGCTCGACCAGGTGCGCCGACGCGCCGGCGAGTTCGACGTGCTGCACTTTCACATCGACATGCTGCACATGCCCTTGCTGGCCGATCTCGACGTAGCTTCGGTGACGACGCTGCACGGGCGGCAGGACTTGCCCGACCTGCAGCCGTTCTACGCGGTGTTCGGCGAGGCGCCGCTGGTGTCGATCTCCAACGACCAACGCCGTCCGCTGCCGTTCGCCAAATGGCTCGCGACGATTTACCACGGCCTGCCACGCAACCTCTTGCCGCCCGGCCACGGGGGCGGCGGTTACCTGGCGTTCCTCGGGCGGATCTCGCCCGAAAAGCGCCCCGACCGGGCAATCGATATCGCCGCCCGCACCGGGCTGCCGCTCAAGATCGCGGCCAAGGTCGACAAGGCCGACCAGCCGTACTGGCAGCAAGTCATCGAACCGATGGTGCGGGCCCACCCGAACGTCGAGTTCGTCGGTGAAGTCGACGAGCGGCAGAAGGCGGCGTTCCTCGGCGATGCCATCGCCCTGCTGTTCCCGATCGCGTGGCCGGAGCCGTTCGGCCTGGTAATGATCGAAGCGATGGCCTGCGGAACTCCGGTCGTCGGCTTCCGTTGCGGTTCCGTGCCGGAGGTTATCGACCACGGGGTTTCCGGTTTCATCGTCGATACGGTCGATGCCGCGGTCGACGCCGTACGGCGCAGCGGCACGCTCGATCGCAGGCGGGTGCGGCAAGCTTTCGAGCAGCGCTTCTCGGCCAGGCGCATGGCCAGCGATTACGTGGCGCTCTATCGCCGCCTGGTCGGAATAGAGGCCGCCAAACTGCTGCCGGTGCGCCTGATCGACGATCGACGGATCGGCGCGCTCGCTTAGGAGGAGCCATGTACCAGGGCGAAGGCGGTGCGACTTCCGGCGGCGCGGCCAACGGGCAGGCCCCCGGCGGCCCGCAATCCGAATACGCGATCGAAGCCGGCTCCTCGCTCGAGGAACGCAAGACCAAGACGCTCAAGCACAACGACACCTTCGGCGTGTTCGACACCAACGCCGACATCATCTCCGGGCCGGGCAATCCCGAAGGGCTCTACCACCGCGACATGCGCTATCTCTCGCACCTCGAGCTGACGCTTTGCGGGAAGCGCCCGATGGTGCTCAGCTCGACGGTGCGGAGCGACAACGCTGGGCTGTCGTGCGACCTCACCAATCCCGACATCGCCGGCCGCGACGGCCACGCGCCGATCGAGAACGACCGCATTCATTTGCGCCGGTCGCGCTTCCTGTGGGACGACACCTGCTTCGAGCTGCTCGCCCTGCGCAACTTCGATGAGCAGCCGCACCGCCTGCGCCTCGAGCTGAAATTCGCCGCCGACTTCGAGGACCTGTTCGAGATCCGCGGCAAGAAGCGCGAGAAAACGGGCACGCGCGACGAACCGAAAGTGGGCGGGATGAACGTGCTGTTCGGCTACGACGGCCTCGACGACAAGCACCGCCAGACGTGCCTTCGCTTCCATCCGCAGCCCGACAGCCTGACGCAGGACCGGGCGGTGTGGGATATCGAGCTCGCACCCTACGACCGCTGGCGCGGCATCTTCACGATCGCCTGCGACGGCGAGCCGTCCGACACGCCGTTGGACAAGGACTTCTTCACCGCGTTGCGCAAGGTGCGCCGGAACGTCCGCGCGCGCCGCAAGCGCTCGACGTCGGTGTGCACCTCGAACGAGATCCTCAACGAGGCGGTCGAGCGCAGCATCGCCGATCTCTACATGCTGACGACCGAGATGCCGGAGGGTCCTTATCCCTACGCCGGCATACCGTGGTTCAGCACGGTGTTCGGACGCGATGGCATCATCACCGCGCTCGAGACGCTGTGGATGGACCCGACGATCGCCAGCGGCGTGCTGCGGTTCCTCGCCGACCACCAGGCGACCGAGTGCAAGCCCGAGGCCGATGCCGAGCCGGGCAAGATTCTCCACGAGCTGCGCCACGGCGAGATGGCCGCGGTGGGCGAAGTGCCGTTCGGCGAGTACTACGGCTCGGTCGACGCGACCCCGCTGTTCGTCATGCTCGCCGGCGCCTATTTTCGTCGCACGGCCGACCTCAAGACCGTCCGCGAGATCTGGCCCCACATCCAGGCGGCGCTGGGATGGATTGACAAGTACGGCGATCGCGACGGCGACGGCTTCGTCGAATACGACCGGCAGAGCGATAACGGTCTCAGCAACCAGGGCTGGAAGGACAGCGAGGATTCGATCTTTCACCAGGACGGCAGCCTCGCCCAGGGCTCGATCGCGCTGGTCGAAGTGCAGGGCTACGTCTACGCCGCCTGGCTCGCCGCCGCCGACCTCGCGGTGGCCCTCGGCGAGGACGACATGGCGGCCAGGCTGCGCGACCGGGCCGGCGACTTGCGCCGCCGCTTCGACGAGGCGTTCTTCGACGAAGAGCTGGGCACCTACGTGCTCGCGCTCGACGGCGAAAAGCAGCCGTGCCGGGTGCGCGCCTCGAACGCCGGCCACGCGCTGTTCAGCGGGATCGCCCTGCCCGAGCGGGCCGAGGCGGTCTCGCGCACGCTGATGAACGGTCATTCGTTCTCGGGCTGGGGCATTCGCACGCTGGCCTCCGGCCAGCCGCGCTACAACCCGATGAGCTACCACGACGGCTCGGTCTGGCCGCACGACAACGCGCTGATCGCCGCCGGCTTCGCCCGCTATGGCTTCCGCCAGCGCGCGGCGAAAGTGTTCGAAGGCCTGTTCAGCGCCTCGACCGCGATCGACGTCAAGCGCCTGCCCGAGCTGTTCTGCGGCTTCCCGCGGCAGAAGGGCCGCGGCCCGGTGTTCTACCCGGTCGCCTGCTCGCCGCAGGCGTGGGCGGCGGTGGCGCCGCTGTACCTGATCCAGTCGTGCCTCGGGCTCGACTTCGATCCGGCCGGCTGCCGCATCCTGTTTGACCGGCCGATGCTGCCCTCGTTCGTCGACGAGATCGTGTTGACCAACCTGCGCGTCGGCGAAGAACGCGCCGACATCGCCCTGCGCCGTTCGGGCGAGCAGGTGCTGGTCGACGTGCTCGAGCGGACCGGCGATGTGCGGGTGGTGACGACGAGTTGAGGGGGGAATGCGCGTTCGCGCAGCGGGCTTCGATCCAATCGAAAATCCGCAAGCTGATTCAGACCGCGACTCGGCTCTCAAGGCGCGCTTCAAGACCTTCCCGACCGACATCGACAAGTAGCTGGTGGGGGACAAAAATCTTTTTGGACAATTCGTTTTGACTCTTGCGCTCGGCGCGAGCCTTGGAGTTCTGCGGCCCACAGCGTATCAGTCAACTAACACACCAACCTTGCTCCGCCCCTCTATGGATTAAACCAGCCTTAACCCTCTTGCGCGGGAGTCGGTGGCGATACAGTAAGGAAGGTGGTCACAAGCCCCGACTGGGAGAGAAACGGGAAAACTATTTCCCGCTGACCGCATGAGGCACGGTATACCGCGCCTTAGGGCGACATGGTTGGTTTTCCACAACCACCCATGGGAACGGTGAGCGTCACCGGCCTGAGAACCCCGCTCCCCTTCCAAAAGGGAGTGCGCGCCGCTCACCGTTCCAGCCCACAATGCCTGAGGGAATATCCTTCCGCAATGCTCCTCATCGCCCCCCTTGCCGTTTGCGTCGCAGTAGATGGGGATACTTTGCGCTGCGGCTCCGAACGTGTCCGCCTGCTCGGCATCGACGCTCCCGAGATCGAACCATTCTTGCCTCTCTTATACCAGTTCCGATATAAATGACGCCGATGGACGGCCATCTGACACCCGCGGGCAAGAGCGTTCTCGACGAACTGGGGCTGGATCCGGGCTTCGTCGTCAAGGCCAAGCTGGCCCAGCGCCTGCAACGGACGCTTGCCGACCTGGGCCTGACGCAGCGCGAAGCGGCCGCGCGCCTGCCGATCTCGCAACCGAAGCTCTCGCTGGTCCTGAGGGGCAAGCTCGGCGACATCAGCCAGACCAAGCTGGAGGAATGCCTCCGCGCGCTCGGGCACGATATCGAGATCAGGATCGGGGCCCGGCACGACGGCGTGGGCCAGGTCAAGGTGCGCGAAGCGGCCTGAAGCTCGCCACCGTGCGCGACTGGGAACAGCACCGCCGCGCGCCCGATGCCCCGGCGCGGACAATGCTCGGGATGGTCGATGCCGACCCGAAGGCGGCGCTGGCGTTGATTGCGCGGGTGGCGGGTTAAGCGGATTGGACAATTAAGTATTGTGTCCCCGGAATTCGGTAGCAAACGCACAAAGCCTCGGTCATTCTCCCCTTCACCGCGCGAAAGGCCCTAGCATCACGCCTGCGAGACCGACCGCACCGGCTCAAAATGGGATAGGTGCCGCCGTCGGCGAGGTCGGTGACGGGCACGAACACTTTGCCGCCTTCGGCCGCGATGCCGAAGTGGATGCCGCCGAACACGCCGCCGCGGCCGACGCGCTTCTGCCAGCGCAACTGGCCGGTGGCTGGATCGAGCGCGTACAGCAGGCCCGATTTCTGCCCGGCGAGGATGTAATCGTGCCCGTCGCTTCCCCTGGCCATGATCGGCGCCGAGCCGAAGTCGAAGTCCGGGCCGCCCTTGCCGGGGCAGTTGCCGACGTCGGCGAAGCCGCAGCTGACGTTCCATGCATCGTTCTTCGTCGCCTGGTAATGCCAGCGCACCGCGCCGGTCTTCAGGTCGAGCGCGACGATGGAATCGCTTAGCGGCGTGGTCGGGTCGGAGTAGTTGTCGCCGGTGACGACATAGATCAGCCCGCGCCCGGCATCGACCAGGGGGGTCGACCAGATCGCCACGCCCGAGGGGCCGTAAAGCATCACGCCCTTGGAGTTCTTCCCCTGCGGCTTTGGCACGCCGACCATCCACGCGCGCCATTTCTCGGCGCCGGTGCGAGCGTCGAGCGCCGCGACCGAGCCCCGGAAAGTGCAGCATTCGTGGGTCGGCGAGGCCGCGGCGGGCTCTTCGAGCGACGATACCGGCACGTAGAGCACCCCCTCGTGGA
>JANWHA010000042.1 GCA_025450635.1 Croceibacterium sp.
CGCTGTCGCGGAACCCGCCGCTTTCGCCGAAATGGCGCTCGTAACGCACCGAGGCGGACGCCGCCGAATAGTGCCCAGTCGCGCTCACATCGACCCCGGCCGCGACCGTAGTGTAAGTCACCGTGTCACTGCCCGGTTCGACCTCGGCGGTCACGACCTGGTCGGCCTCGATGTAGGGCGTGACATCGATGTGCGGAGCCGGCTTGAGCGGATGCGGCTCATCGTCCGCCCAGGCGACGCCTGGAAGCACCAGCGCGACCAGGCCGACCGCCAGGAGGTGGAAGCGGCGGTTCATACGCGTCACTCCCCGTATCCGTAATAGCTGCCGAAGCGGCGACCGCTGGGGCTGAAGTGCGCGGCGTTGAGCAGCAGCTTGATGTCCGGGCAGGCGGAGAGGAGCGACAACGCGTCTTCGAGCGCCGATTGCCCGGTGATGTCGGCCCGCGCGACGACCAGCGCCTGGCCGACGTACTTGGCCAGCTCGGCGGCGGGCGATGCCGCGAGCGCCGGAGGGGAATCGAAGATCACCATCCGGTTGGGCGCGCCTTGCGTCAGCCGGTCGAGCACATCGCCCGTGTGAGCGCTGGAGAGGTATTCGCTGTCCGAGCTGGTCTGATTGCCCGCGGGCAGCACGTAGAGACCTGGAATGTCGGTGGCGATCACGCATTCCTCGATCGGAATCGACGGATCGGCGAGCGCGTCCATCAGGCCCCTTCCGCCCGACAGGCCGAGGGCCGAGAGAACCGACGGCTTGGCGAAGTCGGCGTCGACCAGCAGGACTTCGCCGTCTTTCTCCGCCGCCATCGTCAGGGCCAGGTTAGTCGCGCAGAAGGTCTTCCCCTCGCCGGGCAACGGCGAGCAGACCAGCACGCGTTGCGCCGAGGCGCCGCCGCCGTTGCGCCGGCCGGCGCGCGCCGCGAGGAGCAACTGCCGCTTCACGATGCGGAATTCCTCGAGCAGCGTCGTCACGCGTCCATCGAGCTGGATGAGTGCCTGGTCGGCGAGATGCTGGCGGTTGATGCGCTGCGGCGTGCCCGTAAAGCGGATCGTCTCTTCAGCCGCTTCCGGCGCGGCGGTTGCAACCGCCGCCGTGGATACGGCCTCCGGAACGGCCGGTTGCGGTGCCTGGCCTGGCTCGTCAGCCTTGCCGGAAACGTCGGCCGGCTCGGGATCGGGAGCCGTCGGGGGAGCCTGCCGGACAGGCTGTACAGCCGCAGGGCCCGCCAGTTCGGCAGGCGGTGCCGGAGCGAAGGCGTCGAACCCGAACAGGTCCTCCGCCCGCTCGAACAGCGACTTGCCCTTGCCCGGTCCGGACGGCAGCGGGATCTTGCTGTGCTCGGTCATGCCACCAGGCTCCGCCCGACGAACTCCGCCGCAAGCAGCACCATGAACACACCGCCCAGGCCGCCGGCGGCGGCGTAGAACAGCCTGCGCCGTTTCTTTTCGAGTGCCCGCGCGGCCTCGTTGAGGGCGAGCGAGATCGTGCCGACAACAGGCAGCTCGAACGCCGTCTCCAGCTTGCCGGCCGTCGCGAAGGTCGAGCGCATCTTGCCGACGCCGAAGGCCGCGCCGCACCCAGCGGCGATGCCGACGAACAGCACCCCGAACAGCAACAGCGGGCGGTTCGGCGAAGAAGGCTTGCGCGGTGCGCTGGGCGGATCGACCACGTTGAACTTGACCGAGCTGTGTTCCGTCTCGACCTGGCCGCGCAGCCGCAACTCCTCGCGGTCGGCCAGCAGCTTGTCGTACTGCGCTTTGAGGACGTCGTAGTCCTGGCTGATCTGTTTCGCCTCGGCGGCGGCCGCCGGGGCTTGCGTCTGGTTGGCCTCGACCGAGGCGATCTGCTGTTGCAGTGCCGCGGCGCGCGAAGTCAGGGCCTCCACGGCCGCCTGACGTTCAATACGGATGCCCTGCAGCGAAGTGTAAGCCGGGTTGGGAGTGCCGAAATCGGCCCCTGGCCCTTGAGCTTGCTTGCTGAGGCTGGCGATCTGCTTTTCGGCCGCGATCACGTCGGGGTGGCTCTCGGTCAGGCCGCGCGCCTGCATTGCCGCCAGGTTCGCCCGCGCCTGGGCCAGCGCCGCGCGCGGACCACCGCTTTCGGGCGTCACCAGCGTCTTGGGCGTGGCGGCCATCTGCCCGTCGGTCGCCGCCAGTGCGCTTTGCGCCGCGGCGAGATCCGCGTCGACGTCGCGCAGGTTCGCGCGGTAGCCGTTCATCTGGGCGATGATCGCGTCGGTACCGCCCGCCAGGTCGGGATACTTGGCCTCGAACGCCAGGCGGCGCTGCTCGGCATCCTGCAGCTGCTTGCTGCGTTCGGCGAGCTGCTGGTCCATGAACGTGATCGTATCGCGCACCTGGCTGCGCGAGCCGCCGAGGTTCTGTTCCTTGAAGATATCGATCATCTGCTGGACGATATCCTGCGCCAGCTGGGCGTTTTCGGCGTCGGACAAGTCCCTGCGGCCGCTCGTCGCGGTGATCTTGAAGATGTTGCTCCCAGGGTCGCCCTGAGCGACGACGACGATCGATTTCTGCAGCCCGGTGACCGCGGACTGCATCTGGGTCGGGCTAGTCACCTTGTCGCCCAGCTTGGTGGAACGCACGACCTTTTGCAGATTGACGTCGCTAAGCAGGGTCGACTGGATGCGCGCGATGTCCTTGTCGCGCGATGCGGCGGTGATGCCGATCTGGTCGGCGAGCATATCATCGAGCTGGACGAAGATGCGCGCGTCGGACTGGTAGGTGTTCGGGATCAACGCGACGACGAGCCAGCCCAGGACGCACACGCCCCAGGCGACTCCGAGCGCCAGCCAGCGTCGGTTCCAGACGGCCCACAGCGCCGCGCGCAGCTCTTCGAGCATGCCCTGCATTTAGAACATGCTCTCGGGGATGATGATCACGTCGCCGGGTTGCAGCATCACGTTGGCTTTGGCGTCACCCTTCTTGAGCAGGTCGCCAAGACGCAGCGCGTATTCCTTCTGCTGCCCTGCCTGCTTGTCGAATCGGACCAGCTTGGCGCGGTTGGCGCTGGCGAACTCGCCAAGTCCGCCGACCGCGATCATCGCGTCGAGCACGGTCATGTTCGCACGATAGGGCAGCGAGGCCGGCTTCTCGCTCGCGCCGACCACGCGGATCTGCTGGCTGAAGGTGCCGGCGAACTTGTCGACCATCACCGTCACGATCGGATCGGTGATGTATTGCGACAGCTGCAGGCGGATGTCCTCGGCCAGCATCGTCGGCGTCTTGCCGACTGCCGGCATGTCCGCGACCAGCGGGGTGGTGATGCGCCCGTCGGGCCGCACTTCCACTTTCGCGCCGAGCTCGTCATTGCGCCAGACGTTGACGGTCAGCTCGTCGAGCGGGCCGATCACGTAATCCTCGCCCGGGGCTTCCTGCATCGAGACGAAGTTGGCCGGCGGCAGGTGCCCATCGGGCGCGCTGGCGCAGCCGGAAAGCGCGAGACTCGCCAGCGCGCTGGCGGCGAAAAGACGGGCGGCGGAGGAGTACAGCATGCGACTACCTCGAAATTGGCAGGAGGGGACCGGATACGACCATGCGCAGCCGACCCGTGCCCTGCGGATCCGGTGCGCTTTGTCTCGAAAAAGGGTGAACATCCCGTTAGCCTTGAGGGGCAAAATCGCCGGATTTCCGGGCTTTCTTGCGCCCTGTCCCGCGACGGCACGGGCTATGCGGCAAAGCTAAACGAGCATTTCGCGAGCCGGGCCCTGACCGAGGAACGCCGAGGGGCTGGCCGAGGCGCCGTAAGCTCCGGCACAGAAGATCGCCACCAGGTCGCCAACGTCGGCGCGGGGCAACAGCGCTTGGTCGGCGAGGCGATCGAGCGGCGTGCACAGGCACCCGACAACGCTCGCTTCCTCGCTCGGCGGCTCGGCGAATTTGCTGGCGATCGCGGCGGGATAGTTGCGCCGAACCACCGTGCCGAAGTTGCCCGACGCGGCGAGCTGGTGATGGAGCCCCCCGTCGGTGATCAGGAATGTCGCGCCGTGGCTTTCCTTCCGGTCGACGATGCGAGTGAGGTACACGCCCGCCTCGCCGACGAGGTAGCGCCCGAGCTCGATCGCGAACTCGGTTGACGCCAGAGCGTCCGGCAGGGCCGCGAAACGCTCGCTCAACGCCGCGCCCACTGCCGTGACGTCAAGCGGCTGGTCGCCGTTGAAGTAGGGAATGCCAAAGCCGCCCCCCATGTTGAGGCGAGGCAGCGGGTGGTCAGTGGCCTCGGCCAGCTCTGCGGCGAGGTTCAGGACGTTGGCCTGAGTCTCGGCGATCGCCCCACTGTCGAGGGCCTGGCTGCCGGTGAAGATGTGGAACCCACGCCATTCGGCCCTGGCGGCGATTATCTCTCGGGCCAGTGGGGCCACCCGCTCGGCGTCGAGCCCGAACGGCTTCGCCCCTCCGCCCATCTTCATGCCCGAGCCGCGCAGCTCGAAGTCCGGGTTGACGCGGATCGCCAGGCGCGGTGTCACGCCGTGCCGCTCGCCAATTTCGAGCGCGCGGCGCGCTTCGTTCTCGGATTCGAGGTTGAGCGTCACTCCGGCCACGATCGCCGCGGTCAGTTCCGAATCGCGCTTGCCCGGCCCGGCGAAGCTGACGCGATCCGCCGGAAGCCCGGCCGCCAGCGCCATGGCCAGTTCGCCTTGCGAGGCGATGTCGAATCCATCGACCAAAGTTCCCATCAATTCCAGAAGAGAAGCGTAAGCATTTGCCTTCATGGCATAATGGATGCGCAGCTGTTGCGGCATCGCGGCGCGCAATTCGGCCATCCGCTGGCGAATCCGGTCCGCCGAATAGACGAACAGCGGAGTCCCGCCGGCGGCCTCGACCAGTGCGCTGCATTTGCGCCCGCCGATGGCCAACTCGCCTTCGATGGCGGCGAATCCGTCAGGAATAGGCCCGAGCGGCTTCACCCGACCGCCTCTGCCTGCAGCGCCGCGCGGTCGATCTTGCCGTTCGGGTTGAGCGGCATGCGCTCGACCCAGCGAATTTCGTGCGGCTGCATGAAATTCGGCAAGTCGCGCTTCAGCGCAGCTCGCAATCCCGCCTCGTCGCCGCTGCCGCGCACCACCAGCAAGACGGACTGTCCAAGCCGCTCATCCTTTACGCCGACCGCAGCCGCTTCCGCGACGAAGCCAGTGGCCAGCGCCGCGTCCTCAACCTCCTGCGGGCTGATGCGGTTGCCTGCGCTCTTGATCATGGCGTCACGCCGCCCGGCGAAATGGAGCAGGCCGTCCTCGTCGCGCACCACGCGGTCGCCGGACCATACCGCCGTGCCGCCATAGCGCGATTCCGGCGGCGCCGGCCTGAACCGCTCGGCGGTTCGCACGGCGTCCTGCCAATAGCCTCGCGCCACGAGGGGACCGCAGTGAACCAGCTCGCCCTCTTCGCCGGCCGACGTCACGCAACCGTCGTCGCCAACCACCAGGATCTCGGCGAAGGGGATCGCCTTGCCCATCGAGGTCGGATGCGCCTCGACCAGCGCGGGATCGAGATAGGTGGAGCGGAACGCCTCGGTAAGGCCGTACATCGGAAATAGGCGCGCCAGCGGGAACAGCCGCCGGAGCTGCCCGACCAGGTCGACGGTCAGCGCCCCGCCGCTGTTTGTCAGCCGCCGCATCTGC
This sequence comes from Croceibacterium sp., assembly GCA_025450635.1. Classification (GTDB taxonomy): domain Bacteria; phylum Pseudomonadota; class Alphaproteobacteria; order Sphingomonadales; family Sphingomonadaceae; genus Croceibacterium_B. The sequence goes on from JANWHA010000042.1 coordinate 5,634, forward strand.
GTCGCGGCCTCGGTGGGCCATTCCTGCTCGACAAGCTGCACCCACAGGGGCGGCACCGCGGCGAGCGTCGTGACGCCGTGGCGCGCACAGGCCTTCGTGACGTCGCGCGGCGTAAGGTAATCGAGCGGCACCACGCTGGCGCCCGCGCACCACGCCGAGAGCAGCTGGTTCTGCCCATAATCGAACGACAGCGGCAGGACTGCCAGCACGACGTCATCGGCCTCGAGCGCGAGATAATGCGCCACGCTGACCGCGCCGAGCCACAGGTTGGCGTGGCTCAACATCACCCCCTTGGGCTTGCCGGTCGAACCGCTCGTATAAAGGATCGCCGCCAGGTCATCCGGGTCAACCGCCGAGGGGGCCATCGGCTCGGCGTTGCGCGATCCTTCGATCGCTGCCGCCTCCTCGAATGCGACGCATTCAAGCGGTACATCCCCGTGCTCGAGGGTATCGAGCCTGGCGCTCGTGCCCACCAGCAGGCGCGCGCCGCTGTCCGCAAGGATGTGCGCCACCTGCGTGCGCTTGAGCAGCGGATTCACGGGCACGTGCACCAGCCCGGCGCGCGCCGCGGCGAGCGGCAGGAGGCAAGTGAGCTCGCCTTTGGCCGCCCAGCTAGCCACTCGCGCACCAGGCTCCGGCAATTGCGCCGCCAGCCACGACGCGAGCCGGCCCACACGGGTTCTTAAGGCCTTGTAGCTAAGGGCATCTCCGCGCAGCACGAGCGCCGCGTCGTCGTCTTGCCCGCGTTCGGCAAGATGGTCGAGCGGCCGAGGGACGGGATCGAGCGGCAGGGGCAATGCTGGCTCCCAAGGGGAAACGGCGAAGTGACGGCAATCAGCTATCACGCCAGTGTTAAGGATGTGCAAGCGCAGCCGCTCGCCGCGAACGGGCCATTCGCCCGGCGCGAGTGGTTCGAGAAGCTCGAAGCCACGCAGTCTCTACCCGTGTTCGCCGTGGCCGAAGACGCATCGGGCGCGGTAGTGCTGCCGCTGCGTCGGTCGGGCCGGCGGCTCGAATCGCTGCTCAACTGGTACGGCTTCACCTGGCGCCCACTGGCTACGCCGTACGGCTCCTTCGATAGCTTGCTGATCGCCCTAGCAGAGGGTCTTTCCGCCCAAAGTTCGCATGTCGTGTTCGATCGCCTGCCCGACGAAGACGGCACCGCGCGCCAGCTCGAGCGGGCGTTTGTCCGAGCTGGCTGGTTGGTCAAGCGGGAGGCGTGCGACACCAATCGGGTGCTGCCGGTGGGCGGGCGCAGCTATGCCGAATACCTTGAGAGCCGCCCCGGCCAATTGCGGACCACCCTGAAGCGCAAGGCGAAGAAAGTCGATGTCGAAATAACCACGTCTTTTGATGAAAATATCTGGAATTCCTACGAGGAAATCTACGCAAAAAGCTGGAAGCCGGAGGAAGGCGATCCCGCCCTCCTGAGAGCTTTCGCCGAAGCCGAAGGGGCCGCCGGGCGTATCCGCCTCGCGATCGCCCGCCATGAGGGTGAGGCGGTCGCCGCGCAGTTCTGGACCGTCGAGGACGGCACTGCCTACATCCACAAGCTGGCCCACCGCGAAAGCGCCAAGCCGCTTTCCCCTGGCACCACTCTGACCGCGGCCCTGATGGAGCACGTGATCGACCGCGACCACGTCGACCTGGTCGACTTCGGCACCGGCGACGATGGTTACAAGCGCGACTGGATGGAGGACGCGCGCCCGCGATATCGCCTGCAGTGCTGGCGCAAGGGCGATCCGCGCAATTGGCCGGCGATCGGCAAGCATCGCTTGCGCACGCTTGTCTCCGGAGGCGGCGATGGCTAACGCTCGCGCGCTTTTCGACGGGGACCCACGCATGAGCAGCCAGACCGCGACCAACGACGCTGACACCGTGCTGCGGCAAGTGCTGCAGGACGTGCTCGGCCTGTCGGCTGAGCGGGTCGCGGCCTTCACTCCCGAAACGGGCCTGTTCGGCCATTTGCCGGAGCTCGATTCGATGGCCGTCGCGGGCCTGCTGACCGAAGTCGAGGACCGCCTCGGCATCGTCATCGAGGACGACGAGGTCGACGGCGAGATGCTCGAGACCTACGGCGCCCTGCTGGCTTTCGTCCGCGCCAAGCGCGGCGGCTGACGCGAGCCCGTGATCGCCGCCTGGCCCACTCCCGCCGGCGAGGAATACGCGGTAGCGTTCGACCAGGGCCGCGCGCATCGCCTGTTGGTGCTCCCGGCCTGGTTCGACGAGGGCAACAAGCTGCGCCACTTCACGGTCGAGGTGATGCGGCGGCTCGACGGCTCCGGCATCGATAGCTTCCTGCCCGATCTGCCCGGCTGCAACGAGAGCCTGGCGCCGCTCGAGCAGCAGACGCTCGAATCCTGGCGGACGGAAGCGTCCGAGGCTGCCTGGCACTTCTCCGCAACGCACGTGCTGGCGATCAGGGCGGGCGCGAATATCGCGCCCGACAGCCTGCCCGGCTGGCGTTACGCCCCCCTCGCCGGCGCTTCGCAACTTCGCGCGCTGTTGCGAGCGCGCGTGCTGGGCTCGCGCGAAGCGGGACGCAACGAGGATCGCGATCGCCTGCTCGGCATAGGGCGCAGCGAGGGCCTGGAGTTAGCCGGCTATCGCCTCGGCGCGGCGATGGTCGACGGCCTAGCCGATGCCGAGCTGCCGGCGCCGGGCCAGCAGCGCGACATCGCCCAGAGCGACATCGGCGGCCCCGGCCTGTGGCTGCGCGCCGAGCCGGACCACGCGCCGAAACAGGCGGATGCGCTGGCGGCGATCCTGGCGATGGAACTGCTGGCATGACCCGCCGCCACTTCGCGTTCGATTGCGCCGGCAGCGCCCTCACCGCCACCCTCGATGAAGGCTCGAGCGCAACCGGGCTCCTGATGGTCACCGGCGGCAATGAAACGCGCGCCGGCGCTTTCTCCAGCCAGGCCCGGCTCGCCGCCGCCGTGGCCGGGGCTGGCCATCCGGTCATGCGCTTCGACCGCCGCGGGGTCGGCGACAGCGAGGGTGTCAACATGGGCTTCCGCAACGAAGCCGGAGACATCACCGCGGCGGGAGAAGCCTTTCGCGCCCAATGCCCGGCGCTGGGTCGAGTGTTCGCGTTCGGCAATTGCGATTCCGCCAGCGCGCTGATGCTTTCGGCCGGCGAGGGTTTCAACGGGCTGATCCTCTCCAACCCGTGGACCTACGAAGACGAACAGGCTGAAGCGGCGCCCCCTCCCGCCGCGATTCGCGCCCGCTATGCCGCCAAGCTGAGGAATCCGCGCGAGCTGCTGCGGCTGCTCACTGGCAAGGTCAACCTGCGCGATCTCGCGGGCAGCTTGCGGCACGCCTCCAAAGCCGCGGCGCCGCCGAGCAGCCTGGCGGAAGCGATGGCGGCCGGGCTCGCCCGCTTCGACGGCGCGGTGAGGATCCTCGTCGCCGAACGCGACCGGACCGGACAGGCGTTCGTCGCCGGCTGGAACGCGCGCGATCAGCGGCTGCACACCTGTCCCGGTGCCGATCATGCCTATTCCGACGACGCCTCGCGCGAATGGCTGCTGGCGCAGATCCTCGCCGCGCTAGCGGACGAATAAGCTCGCCAGCTCGACATGGGTCGACCAGCGGAACTGGCCGACCGGGCGCACTTCAGCGAGGCGGTAGCCGGCCTCTGTGAGCATCGCCCCATCGCGCGACCAGCTCGACGGATTGCAGCTAACGTACACCACGCGCGGCACGCCGCTCTGGGCGATCTGCGCCACCTGCTCGCGCGCGCCGGCACGTGGGGGATCGAGCACTACGCCGTCGAGGCCGTTAAGCTCTTCCGCCCGCAGCGGGTTGCGGAACAAGTCGCGGTGAACAGCTTCGACCGGAAAGCGCCCGCGGGCCGCCGCCGCCTTGCAGGCGAGGTGCGCATCGCGCGCAGCTTCGGCGGCGAGCACATGGCCTTGGCCCGCCAGAGCGAAGGCGAATGTGCCAAGACCTGCGAACAGGTCGAGCGTGCGTTCCCCGCGCCCTAGCCATTGGACGGCAGCGGCGACGAGCGCCTGCTCACCGTCGCGGGTGGCCTGGAGAAAGGCGCCCGATGGATAGGGCACGGTGACGCCGGACAAGGTAACGGTGACGGGCTCGGGCTCCCAAAATGCCTCGGCCCCGAAGCCTTGATCGAGCATCAGTCGCGCCAGGCCTTGCGCGCGGCAGAATTCCAGCAGGGCTTCGGTCTCATCCAGCCCCTCCACCGCCATTCCGCCGATGGCGCAATCGACGCCCTGGTCCGTCAGCGCGAGCTCGATCGACAGCGCATAGCGCCCGCGCCGCGCGGCGAGCATTCGTCGCAGCGGGTCGACCAGCGCGAACAGCTCGGGCGCCAGCACGTGGCATTCGCGCATGTCGACCACCCGATGCGACTGCCCTTCGCGAAAGCCGATCAGCGGGCGGCCGCCGCCATTGACAGCGTGCAGGGTTGCGCGGCGGCGGCTGCGCGATGGCGAAATGTGGACCGGTTCGATGCGCTCGGTCTCGATCCCTTGCTGCTCAGCCGCATGGACCACGCGGTCGCGGACGAAATCGGCCAACGCCTCTTCGTCGAGGTGTTGAAGTTGGCACCCGCCGCAAGTCCCGAAATGGCGGCACGGTGGCGTGGCATGGTGGGGGCCCGGCAGAACATCGCCGTTGGCGTCAAGCGTGTCGCCGGGCGCCGCGAGCGGCACATGTCGCCCCGACGCGGTGACGCCATCACCCTTGGCGGCGACGCGGACGATCGTTTCAGGTTCGTTCACAAGGCGGCGGCGTAGGCGCCCGAAACGCTCTTGGCGAGGTCCGAGGCGACGAACGCCGGACCGGCCTGCCGCGCGGCTTCGCCGTGTAGCCAGACCGCCTCGCAGGCCGCGCCGAATGGATCGTGCATTGCGGCCAGGCGGCTGGCGGCTATGCCCGCCAGGACATCCCCGGTACCGGCAACGGCCAGCCAGCTGGTCGGCGATGGCGCCAGCGCGACGCGCCCGTCCGGCGCGGCGATCACCGTGTCAGGGCCTTTGGCAACGACGACCGCGTCCGCAGCCAGGGCCAGCCCCCTGGCCGTGGCCACTTTACCTTCGGCCTCGATTGCGAAGCTCTTGGCGAGGCGCGCCATCTCACCGGCGTGGGGCGTTAGGATCAACGGCGCCCAGCGGCCCTCGATCGCAGAGGGCGTCAGCAGGGTCAGCGCATCGGCATCCGCCACCGTCGGCAAATCGGCCTGAAGGGCGCAGACCGACCGTTGCTTCGCATGGTCGTCGAGACCCAGGCCGGGCCCGATCAGCACCGCATCGGTGCGCTCATCCGCCAGAAGCTCGCCCAGCGGCTCCTCCTTCAGCACGACATCGGCCGGCGCGGCCGGGTGCGGGTGGGTCGAGGTGAGCCTGACCGCGCCCGCCCCGGCCCGGGTGGCGCTTTCGCAGGCCAGCACCGAAGCTCCGACCATGCCTCCGCCGACCACCAGCACCAGCCCGCGCGTGTATTTGTGCGCATTCATCGGGGGCGCGGCGAAGTGCGGCCGCGCGAGCAGAGCGGCCGCTCCCGCCACGCGGCCGGCGCCGATCGGCACCAGACGGCGCTCTCCCATCCTCGCCATGGCGGGCATCAGCCAGTGCGCGAACTTCCACGCGCCGAGCGCGATGGTGAGATGATAGTTCGGCAGATCCTCGTCGAGCAGCGCCCCGCTGTCGCTCTCGACGCCGCTCGGCAGGTCGACCGCCACGCGATAGGGATGATGTCGCGCCAGTTCGGCCAGCAAGCCCGCGAGCTCCGGACCGAGTGGCCGGGTCAGGCCGCTGCCGAACAGGCAATCGACCAGCACTCCGCCCTTGCCGTTCTCGACGATCGGCCCGCCGTAAGCCGCGCGCGCGCGCTGCGCCGCGCCGGTCTTCGGTTCGACGGGCGCTGCGACCGTCACCGGCAACCCGCGCCGCCGCAAGGTCTCCGCGATGACGTAACCATCGCCGCCATTGTTACCGGGTCCACACAGCACCGTCGCCGGGCGGCCCGCGGCCACGCGCCAGACCCACTCGGCGGCGCCCTTTCCGGCGACTTGCATCAGGCTATCGACAGTTTCGCCGCCCGCGATCAGCGCCTCTTCGGCGGCGCGCATCTGGGCGACCGTCAGGACCTGCTCAGTGCCGGGCTGCATCGCTCAGCATCTTCGCCGGAAAGCGATAGCGGTCGCCATCAATGCTGACGTCGACGCCCTCCCCGTTGCCGGCGACCGCCAGCGCCTGCGCGCCATCGGCCGCTCCCACGCTCTTGCCGCCGTCTAGAACCGTGAAGCGACGGAAGCCCCCGTCGGGCTGGTGCACGATCAGCACGGCATCGCCGTTCTGCTCGCTGCGCTCGACCGAGCAGTCGTGGCTGAAATCCACCGCGCCGCCGATGGCGCAATCGATCAGGTCACCGGCGGGAGCGTCGGACGCCTTCGGCGAGCACGCCACCAGCAGCAGGGCGAGCCCCGCCGCGGCACGCATCAGCGGCGGCCCTGGATCTGGCTGACGTCGCGCACGGCGCCGCGCGCCGCGCTGGTGGTCATCGCGGCATAGGCCTGCAGCGCAGCGGAAACCTTGCGTGGGCGCGACTTGGCCGGTTTCCACTCGGGAGGACCCTTCGCCTCGCGCCGCCGCGCGAGCTCTTCGTCGGAAACCGCGAGGTGGATCGTGCGGTTGGGAATGTCGATCTCGATCCGGTCGCCCTCTTCGACGAGACCGATTGCCCCGCCCTCGGCCGCTTCGGGCGAGACGTGGCCGATCGACAGGCCCGAGGTGCCGCCGGAGAACCGTCCGTCCGTGATCAGCGCGCAGGCTTTGCCGAGGCCCTTCGATTTGAGGTAACTGGTCGGGTAGAGCATTTCCTGCATCCCCGGCCCGCCGCGCGGCCCTTCGTAGCGAATCACCACCACGTCGCCTTCGACGACATGACCGCCGAGAATCCCGGCTACCGCCGCATCCTGGCTTTCGTAAAATTTCGCCGGGCCGCTGAACTTGAGGATCGAATCATCAACCCCGGCGGTCTTCACGATGCACCCGTCGAGAGCGATGTTGCCCTTGAGCACCGCCAGCCCGCCGTCCTGGCTGAACGCGTGCCCGGCCGAACGGATCACCCCGCCCTCGCGGTCGAGGTCGAGCGAATCCCACCGCCGCGCCTGGCTGAACGCGGTCTGCGTCGGCACCCCGCCGGGGGCTGCGGCATAAAACTCGTGGACCTTGTTGTTGCGCGTGCGCGCCACGTCCCAGTCGTCGAGGGCATCGGCCATCGTCGGGCTGTGCACCGTCGGCAGCGCGGTCCTGAGCAGCCCGGCGCGGTCGAGCTCGCCGAGGATCGCCATGATTCCGCCGGCGCGGTGGACGTCCTCCATGTGCACGTCGGCCTTGGCCGGCGCGACCTTGCACAGCACCGGCACCTGGCGGCTGAGCCGGTCGATGTCCTCCATCGTGAAATCGATACCCGCCTCCTGCGCCGCCGCGAGCAGGTGCAGCACGGTGTTGGTCGACCCGCCCATGGCGATATCGAGGCTCATCGCGTTTTCGAACGCCGGGAAGCTGGCGATCGAGCGCGGCAGCACGCTTTCGTCGCCTTCCTCGTAGTAGCGCTTGGCGAGCGTGACGATCAGCCGTCCAGCGCGCTCGAACAACTGCTGGCGATCGGCATGGGTCGCCAGTTGCGAGCCGTTGCCCGGCAGCGAAAGGCCGAGCGCCTCGGTCAGGCAGTTCATCGAATTGGCGGTGAACATGCCCGAGCACGAGCCGCACGTCGGGCACGCGGAGCGCTCGATCGTCGCTACCTCCTCGTCGGTCAGCGTCTCGTCGGCGGCGGCGACCATCGCGTCGATCAGGTCGAGCGACTGCTCCTTGCCGTCGAGCACGACCTTGCCCGCCTCCATCGGCCCGCCGGAGACGAACACCGCCGGCACGTTGAGCCGCATCGCCGCCATCAGCATGCCCGGCGTGATCTTGTCGCAGTTGGAAATGCACACCATCGCGTCCGCGCAGTGGGCGTTCACCATGTATTCGACGCTGTCGGCGATCAGGTCGCGGCTCGGCAGCGAATAGAGCATGCCGTCGTGACCCATGGCGATGCCGTCGTCGACCGCGATGGTGTTGAACTCCTTGGCCACGCCGCCCGCCGCCTCCACCTGGCGTGCGACGAGTTGCCCCATGTCCTTCAGGTGCACGTGACCGGGCACGAACTGGGTGAAGCTGTTGACGACGGCGATGATCGGCTTGCCGAAGTCGTCGTCCTTCATCCCAGTCGCCCGCCACAGCCCGCGCGCGCCGGCCATGTTGCGGCCGTGGGTCGTGGTGCGGGAAAGATAGGCGGGCATCGGGCGACTTTCGGTTGCGGTCTCGCGTGCGCCTATACCAGATGGGCCGAGGTGCGGAGAATAAAACCGCGTGGTGCCGGTAAAGCGCGGCTATTCGCCAAGAGCCTCCGCCACCTCGCCGGCAATCCTCACCAACCGCTCGGCCCATTCGGCCTGACCCGCCTCGCCGCCGATCTGGTCCTGGCGGATTTCGATCCCGAAATACGGCCGCCCGTGCGCCTCGGCATGGCGGTTCATCGTCGCGTTGAGCAGCTTGCCGGAATACGGCTGCTGGTCGCCGACGGTCAGCCCTTCGGCTTCGAGCAGCGGGATGGCGAGCCGCGAGGCTCGGTCGTCCGCGTTGTAGAGCACGCCGCAATGCCACGGGCGCTGTTCCTCCGGCTTGCTGGCGAGAGAGGGGGTGAAGCTGTGCAGCGAGACGATCAGGCGCGGCGGCGCGCGGTCGAGCAGGTCGGCCAGCGCCGTGTGATAGGGCCGAAAGAACCGTTCCAGCCGCTCCTCGCGGCCCTCCACGTCGAACAAGTTGCCGGGAATCGCATGTCCGTCGCTCGAATGCGGGATCACCGCCGGCGCATCCTCGTCGCGGTTGCAGTCGCATACGAGGCGGCTGACGTTGGCGAGAAACGCGGCGAATCCCGGCTGCCTGACAATCCGCTCGGCCACACCCGCGACCCCGATGTCGATCGCGACATGCTCGTTGAGCAACGCCGGATCGATGCCAAGGTCGATGTCGTCTGGCACCCGGTTGGAGGCGTGGTCGGAGACGATCAGGATACCGCCCGCTTGCGGCTCGCCAGCGACGCAGAAGGCGTCTTCGCATCTCATCTGAGGCTGCCTTGCATCTGCCACCACGCCGGGTTCTCCGACGCGAGCTTTGTTGCGACCTCTTGCATGATGTCACGGCTGCGAAAGAGCGCAAAGCACGTCGCGCCCGAGCCGCTCATGCGGACCAGGCTGGCGTCGGTGTTGCGTAACGCCGCCAGTACATCGGCCACTTGCGGGCAGAGCGAAATCGCCGCGGGCTCCAGGTCATTGAGGCCTTGCTCGGCGAGTTCCGACACCGGCCCTTGCGGTAGCGCTCCGCGGTCCTCGCCGTCCCACGCGGCAAACACTTCGGCGGTGGAGAGCGGAACGCGCGGGTTGACCAGCAATACCGGTCGGCTCGCCCAATCGTTCTTGACCGGCTCTAGCTGGGTGCCGGTGCCGCGCCCGATACACGCGACGCTCTCGACGCAGGCCGGCACATCTGCGCCAAGCTTCGCGGCGCGCTGACGCCAATCCTCCGGCAAGCCAAAAGCTTCGCGGACGATGCGGAACACCGCCCCAGCGTCGGCCGAGCCTCCGCCCAGCCCGGCCGCCACCGGCAGGTTCTTCTCCAGGGTGATCGCAAGGCCACCCGGATGGGGCAGTGATGTCAGCGCCTTCGAGATCAGATTTCCAAATGGATCAGATAATTGCGAGGCAAACTCGCCAACCACGCGCAACTCGTCGCGCTCACTCCGCCGTGCCGTCAGCTCGTCACCGGCGTCAACGAACGCGAACAGCGTTTCGAGCTCGTGATATCCGTCGTGACGTCGCTCCCTCACGTGCAGCGCAAGGTTGATCTTCGCGTAGGCGGTTTCGCGAGCCATCCGAATCAGTCCGCCGCATCGTGCAGCAGCCATGGCAGCGCACGGGGCAGTTCCTGTGCCCAGCAAGTCATTTCATGGGCGCCCGGGAACTCATTGTAATGAAGCTCGCGGCACCGGCCTTGGAGCGCTTGGGCAAGGCGACGCACGCTGTCGCGCTGGCTGGCCTTCTGCGACAATCCAGCGGGAGAGTGCAACACGTTCTCCTGAGTTTCCTGCTCGCCGACGCTGATCCAAAAACGGCTTCCGCTCGCCAGGCCGGGGGCGATCACCTTGACGAGCCGCTCGTCTTGCCACCAGGCCGACGGCGACTGGGCGAGAACCCCGTGGAACGTGGCCGGGTGCCGCAAAGCCACGAATGTCGCCTCGAGCGCGCTCAGGCTCAATCCGCAGAGGAAGAAACGCTCAAAACGGCCCAAGCTCCGTTCAATCCAGCCGAGCAAGTCGTCGGCGACAAATGAGGCAAAACGATCGTCGCAGACAAGGTCCCTCGCCCGCGCCATCAGGTCGACATGGGAGACATACACCGCGGTTGCACCGGGCAGGCTGCCTGCGCGCTGAAGGTCCAGCAGGATGGTCGGCGCCCGTACCTTGTCGAGGTAGAATTCGGCGTCCAGGAAGACTAGGCAGTTGGCGGCCGACGGGGCGAGCGCGCGTTGGACCCATACCTTGCGCGGCGCCGCCAGTGACACTCCTGGCACCTCGAACACGGTGAGCATTGGAAAATGCCCCCCGTTCGATGTCTCATCGCCTTCTGAGAGCGGCCCCGTCCCCATGGGCGCGAGCTATCCTATTCCGGCCCCCGCGGAAACGGCGAAAGAGGGACACCTGGCTCCCCGGCCCATCCGGACTACATGTTCGGGTAATTGGGCCCGCCGCCGCCTTCGGGCGTGACCCATTCGATGTTCTGGGTCGGGTCCTTGATGTCGCAGGTCTTGCAGTGGACGCAGTTCTGGGCGTTGATAACCAGGTGCGGGTCGCCCTCCTCGGCGCCGACGAACTCGTACACGCCGGCCGGGCAATAGCGCGCTTCCGGACCGGCATAGAGCGGCCAGTTGATCCGCTCGGGCACCGTCGGGTCCTTGAGCACGAGGTGGCACGGCTGATCCTCCTCGTGGTTGGTGCCCGAGAGGAACACCGAGGAAAGCCGGTCGAAGCTGATCACTCCGTCAGGCTTGGGATAGGCGATCGGCATGTAGAGGTCGGCGCGGCGGGTCGCTTCGGCATCTGTGTGATGCTTGAGCGTGATCGGCAGGCGCACTCCCAGGGTGCGCAGCCACATGTCGAGCCCGGCGAACAGCGTGCCGAGGCCGCCGCCGAACCGCGCGACCAAGGGCTGCGCGTTCTTCACCAGCTGCAGCTCGTCGGCGATCCAGCTCGACCGGACAGCCTTGTCGTAGGCCGCAAGCTCGGTCCTATCCTTCCCCGCGGCGATCGCTGACGCCACGGCTTCGGCGGCGAGGATGCCGCTCTTCATCGCGGTGTGCGTCCCCTTGATGCGCGGCACGTTGACGAAGCCGGCCGCGCAGCCGATCAGCGCCCCACCGGGGAATGCCAGCCTGGGCACGCTCTGCCAGCCACCCTCGTTGATCGCCCGCGCGCCATACGCGACCCGCTTGCCGCCTTCGATTTCGGCGCGGATCGCGGGGTGCTGTTTCCAGCGCTGGAATTCCTCGAACGGGCTCACATACGGGTTGGCGTAATCGAGCGCAGTGACGAACCCGAGCGCTACCTGGCCGTTCGCCTGGTGATACAGGAACCCGCCGCCCCAGCTGTCGCTTTCCGAGAGCGGCCAGCTCTGCGTGTGGATCACCCGGCCGGGTTGATGCTTCGCGTCAGGAATGTCCCATAATTCCTTGATACCAAGGCCATAAATCTGCGGCTCGCACTCGGCATCCAGCGCGAAGTGTTTCTTCATGCGCTTTGTGAGGTGCCCCCGCGCACCCTCCGCGAAGAGAGTGTACCTGGCGTGCAGCTCCATCCCGGGCTGGTAGTCCGCCTTGTGCGAGCCGTCGGCGGCGACACCCATGTCCTGCGTCGCCACGCCCATCACCGCGCCGTTCTCGTCGAACAGCACCTCGGCCGCCGGGAAGCCGGGGAAAATCTGCACGCCCAGCGCCTCGGCCCGCTCCGCCAGCCAGCGGCACAGGTTGCCGAGCGAGCCGGTGTAGTTGCCCTTGTTGGACATCAGCGGCGGCATCAG
>JANWHA010000043.1 GCA_025450635.1 Croceibacterium sp.
AAGAAGAACATCTGGGGGTGATGGATTGCGTGCGGTCCTGTCTGCGCTGCTAATCGCCGCTTGCCTGACGGGGTCGGCACACGCCGATGCGCGGCGGCCATCGATCTATGCCGCGTTGCATCGTTGCCCGCTTCACGCACTGGCGACCAGCGACAACGATATCCGACTGGACATGGACCCGCGATCGAAGGGCTGGAAGGTTCCGCTGCCGACCAGTGTTGCCGAAGTGATCTACCGCGCCGCGAGCAAAGACCTGGCATCGCAAGAGAGCGAGATGATCCGCTGGGCAACTTCAAATTGCGACATACTCTCTGATCCGGTCTACCGCCTAAAGACACCTAATGGTCCAAATCTCTTTGTCGCGAGAATCGATTACGGCGCGGGAGTCGACGTGTTTCATCTCGTCCTGTTCGATCCTCGTACCAGCAAAATTACGCGTAATCCGCTGTGGCTCAGCGCGAAATGGACCGAAGTATTTGGCTTCGCTAAGGACCTTCAAAAGAGGCCACCGGTATTCGGTTTCCATCGGGACAAGAAAGGAATCCAGCAGCTTGTTTTTTCCGAGTATTATCACAACGGAACCGAGATCAATTCGGTCATCGACCGTTATTTTGAGTTCGGACATGATATGTCGATTACGCAGGTGATGGCAGTCGAAAAGGCCGCACTCGAGCCTGACAGTGACGGGTTGATTCTGCGTCGGCCGCGTCAGATTACTCGCGGCCGCATAGAGGTGTCGGTCCTTGAGCGATTGGCGAAGGGCTCCGAGCGCAAACTTGGATCGTTCGCGCTTGTGCGTGAGGCAGCCGGTGAGCCTTATCGAGTAGTCGATCGCCACGTCGTTGACTTTGCTTCGACGGATGGCTTGGTCGACGATTGCGATGAGGCTGCGGCGGACGACGAATTCCAGCGCGAGGGTTGCGACTTCTACTATTGATCAGACGGCGCTGGCCGTCGCGACCGACTTCTTCCATAGGGCCGCGCATGTTCGATCCCCTGGCAGCGCAGCGCAATGACCTTGCCGCCTTGGCCGACAAAGCGCGGCTGCGCCGCCTCCTGCCGCGCTCGGGGGTGGATTTCGCCTCGAACGATTATCTTGGGCTCGCCAACTCCCCACGCCTTAAGCAGGCGATCGACGCTGCGATCGAGCGTGGAGTGCCGGTCGGCTCGGGCGGGTCGCGCCTGCTCCGGGGCAACGATCCCGAGCACGAGGCGCTCGAAGTCGAGGCGGCGGCGTTCTTCGGCAGCGAGAGTGCTCTGTTCTTCGCCAACGGCTACGGCGCCAACTCGGCGCTGCTTTCGACCTTGCCGCAGCGCGGCGACCTGATCGTTTACGATGCGCTGATCCATGCCAGCGCCCACGAGGGGCTGCGCATGTCGCGGGGCGAAGCCGTCGCGGCGGCACATAATGATCCTGACAGCTTTGCCGACGCGATCGGGCGGTGGCGCGCAGGCGGCGCTACAGGTCAGCCGTGGATCGTCGCCGAGAGCCTCTATTCGATGGACGGCGACTGCGTTCCGCTCGCCGACCTGCTGGCGCTGGCGGGCAGGCATGAGGCCATCCTGGTCGTTGACGAAGCCCACGCCACCGGCGTCTTCGGCGAGCATGGCCGCGGGCTGGCCGATGGCCTCGACGGCCGCGACAACCTGATCGTGCTGCGCACGTGCGGCAAGGCGCTCGGGTGCGAGGGGGCGCTGGTCTGCGGCCCGACGGTGGTGCGCGATCACCTGATCAACCGCGGCCGCGGCTTCATCTTCTCGACCGCGCCGAGCCCGCTGATGGCCGCCGCGGTGCGCGAGGCGCTGCGCATCATTGCCGACGAGCCAGAGCGGCGCGAACGGCTGCGCGAATTGGTGGCTCATGCGGTAACGCAGTTGGCGCCGCTCGGCATTGCTCCCTCGGGCTCGCAGATCATGCCGGTGATCATCGGCGACGACGCCCGAACGATGGAGGTGGCGGCGGCGGTGCAGGAGGCCGGGTTCGACGTTCGCGGCATCCGCCCGCCGACGGTGCCGACGGGGACTTCGCGGCTGCGCATTTCGCTGACGCTCAACGCGAACGCCGAAGAGGTCACCGCGCTGGCGCAGTGCTTGGCGGGTGTGCTGGAATGAGCGGCTTCATCGTCACTGGAACCGACACCGATGTCAGCAAAACCGTTTTCGCCGCCGCCCTCGTGGGACATCTCGAAGGCTGGTACTGGAAGCCGGTGCAGGCGGGGCTCGACGGCAGCACCGACCGTGAGCGCGTGGCGGCGCTTTCGGGCCTGCCGCAGGAGCGGGTTCTGCCCGAGGCGTGGCGGCTGACCACGCCCTGTTCGCCGCATCGCGCGGCCGAGATCGACGGCGTGACAATCGATCCGGACAAACTTGCGCTCCCGTCCCAGCGCCCGCTGGTGGTGGAAGGCGCGGGCGGGGCGCTGGTGCCGCTTTCGCGCGAAGTGCTGTTCGCCGACTTGTTCGCAAGCTGGGGGCTGCCCGCGATCATCGTCGCGCGCACTTCGCTTGGAACGATCAACCATTCACTGCTGACGATCGAGGCTTTGCGGGCGCGCGGCGTGCCGATCCATGGCGTGGCCTTTATCGGGGACCCGGTGGAGGACAGCGAGGCGACGATCTGCCGCATCGGGCACGTGCGGCGGCTCGGGCGGCTGCCGTGGCTCGACCCACTGGATGCGACCTCGCTTCGCTCCGCCTTTGAGGCAAACATCTCCTTCTAACCGTCACCCTGAACTTGTTTCAGGGTCCATCGTGCCCCACAGACCGGCCTTCACCAGGAGGCGAAATGGATGCTGGAAGCGAAGCTGTGCTTGCACAAACGAGTTCAGCATGACGAAGAAGGGAAGAGGGGAAGGTGACCGGCTCTTCCATCTGGCATCCCTTCACCCAGCATGGCCTGGAGGAGCCGATCCCGCTGGTCGAGCGGGCCGAGGGCGCGGCGCTCTACACCATCGACGGGCGCCGCATCATCGATGCGATTTCTTCGTGGTGGGTGACGACGCACGGCCATTGTCACCCCCGCATCATGGCCGCGATCCGGGCGCAGGCGGAAAAGCTCGACCAGTTGATCTTCGCCGGCTGGACGCACGAGCCGGCGGAGGAGGTCGCGGCCGGCCTGCGCGCGATCATGCCGCCGTCGCTCACCCGCGTGTTCTTCTCCGATTCCGGTTCCACCGCGGTCGAAGTCGCGCTCAAGATGGCGCTCGGCTTCTTTGCCAATCGCGGCGAGGAGCGCCGGCGCATCGTGGTGATGGAGCATTCCTATCACGGTGACACCATCGGCGCGATGTCGGTCGGCGCGCGCGGGGTTTTCAACGCCGCTTATGCCCCACTGCTGTTCGACGTCGGCCGCGTGTCGTTTCCCGGCCTTGACCCGCAGGCGACCCTCGACGCGCTGGAGGCCGAATGCGCGGCCGGGGCCGCGGTGTTCATCGTCGAGCCGCTGGTGCTCGGCGCCGGCGGAATGCTGATGTACCCGCCCGCCGTGCTCGCTGAGATGCGCGAAATTTGTGCGGCGCACGGCACGCTGTTCATCGCCGACGAGGTCATGACCGGCTGGGGCCGCACCGGCACGTTGCTGGCGTGCGAGCAGGCCGGTGTGGTGCCCGACATTCTCTGCCTCTCGAAGGGGCTGACCGGAGGCGCGGTCCCGCTGGCGGTGACGATGGCGAGCGAGGCGATTTGGCGGGCGCACTACTCACACGACCGGACGAAGACCTTCTTCCACTCGTCGAGCTACACCGCGAACCCGATCGCCTGCGCGGCGGCGGCGGCGAATTTGGCGATCTGGCGCGAGGAGCCGGTGCTGGGGCGGGTCGCCAGCCTGGGAGCGCGGCTGGAGGGGCGGCTGTCGCGTCTCGCCGGTCACCCGGCGACGAGCAATTATCGCCGTTGCGGAGCCATCGCGGCGCTGGAGCTCGGCTCGGCGGAAGGAACGTACCTCAACCAGATCGGCCCGCGATTGCTTGCGCGGTTCCGCGAGGCGAACCTGCTGCTGCGCCCGCTTGGCAACACCGTCTACGTCATGCCCCCTTATTGCATCGACGATAGCGACCTCGATACCATCTACGCTGCGATTTCGGACGCGGCGGACTGGGTCACCACAGGCGCTTAGTGCACTGTCGGCGGCTCCTGGTTGAGCAGCGCCCCCAACGGCCCGCGCTCGATGACGCGCCCGAGGGTGGCGCGCTGGACGAGCACACTGAACAGCACCGCACCGAAGGTCGCGGCCAGCAGCAGCTCGCGCGTCGGACCTGCCGGCAAGACGAGCGCCAGCGCGATCGAGATGCCGCCGCGCAACCCGCCCCACCACAGCACGGAGAAAGCGCCGCGGCCGTGGCGGCGGGATGGCGGGATGAGCCATCCGAGCAAGCCGAGCGAGGCTGCGCGGCCGGCAAGCACGATGACGATCGCCGCCGCCCCGAGCGCGAGGTGCAGCCCGCCGGGCACCAAGGCAATGACCTGCAGCCCGATGAGCAGGAACAGCACGGCGTTGAGCAGGTCGTCGACCAGCGCCCAGAAGCGGATGACGTAATCGCGCGTGACGTCGCTCATCGCGTAGCTGACGCCGAGGTTGCCGATCAGCAGCCCGGCGACGGCCATCGCCAGGGGCCCGGAGAAGTGAACCGATGAGCAGAACGCATATCCGCCCATCACCACCGCCAGGGTGGCCAGGACCTCCAACGCGTAGTCGTCCATCGAACGCATCGCCCGATAGCCGATCCAGCCGGCGACGAGGCCGACCGCGATGCCACCTCCGGCCTCCTGTGCGAACAGGCGGGCGCCTTCCGACAGCGAGAAATCCTGTCCGGTGATCGCGGCGTCGAACAAGATCGTGAACACCACGATGCCGACGCCGTCGTTGAACAGGCTCTCGCCGGCAACCGTCGCCTGCAGCCCCGCGGGAACATGCTCTTCCCGGAGCACGCCGAGCACTGACACCGGGTCGGTCGGCGAGATCAGCGCGCCGAACACGAAATACCAGAGGGGCGCGATCGGTAGATGCAGCAGCAGGCCCAGGCCCAAGGTCGCCGCGCCGATCAGCAGGGTCGAGACGATGACCCCGAGCGTGGAGAGGAGCAGCACGGGCCACCAGTCCTTGCGTAGTTGCTCCAGATCGACGTGCAGGGCGCCGGCGAACAGCAGGAAGCTGAGCATTCCCTGCAGCAGGGTTTGGGTGAAGTTCATCCGCGCGAGCAGGGCGGTCACCCAATCGTCGATCGTCAGGCCGGGGATCAGGGCGTTCGCCAGCAGC
The DNA here is from genome assembly GCA_025450635.1 of Croceibacterium sp. Lineage (GTDB taxonomy): Bacteria > Pseudomonadota > Alphaproteobacteria > Sphingomonadales > Sphingomonadaceae > Croceibacterium_B. Next base: position 5,252 of record JANWHA010000043.1, read on the forward strand.
AGGCCGGCCGCGGCGAGCGCGCCCATGACCGTCAGTCCGATCGCCGTCGGCAGCTTCAGGAAATGATAGTTCGCCCAGCCCAGCACCGCTGCCGCGACGATGAAGATCGCTGCGATGTCGAACGTGGCGAGGGAATAAGGCGACGGCGGCATGGAACGGCGATAGCCACCCTCCGCGCCCTGGCAAAGCTATTCGGCAGGCATCGCCGCGTCGGCGAACGCGCTGTCATAACGCGCGATCAGTGCACGGTCGTCGCGGTTCCACGGGTGGAAACCGGGCAGGAAATAGGCGAGCCACGCTGGAAAGATCCGCCGCAGCGCGCCGGGCTTGCCGAACAGGTACCAGGCGATGCGCGCCTTCGCGCGCCAGCCGATAATCCCGTCCTGCGCCATGAAGTCGAGCGCGTCGCGGCTGCGGTGGTGGATGAAGCGGCGGGTGATCCGCAGCATGATCACCGCCTTCAGCATCCAGCGGCGCCGGCGCGGCCAGTCACGCGTGGCGTGGAGGAAGGTGTCGTAGGCGACGCCTTTGTGCTCGATCTCCTCGATCGCATGCCAGCGCCAGATGGCGGCTTGTGGACCGTGCGGATCGAAGAACGCCTTGGGGTCCTTCAGGAACATATGCGCGAACATTGCGGTGAAGTGTTCGAGCGCGATGGTCACCGCCAGCTGGACGATCGGCGGGCGAGTGCGCGCGAGATCGGTGTTGGCGGCGATACGGGCATCGACGCCGGCAATGTCGTAGCCGGCGTCGCTCGCCGCGCGGTTGAAAGCGAGGTGCTCGCGTGAGTGATTGACCTCCTGCTGCATGAACGCGCGGATTTCGCGTTCGAGCTTCGCAGGGGCGCCGTCGCGGAAGGCCTTCACCGAATCGATGAACAGCGCCTCGCCGCGCGGGAAGCTGGCCGACAGCGAGTTCATCCACGCCGTGGCGACCGGATCGCCGTTGCACCACCAGCGCGGCATCGCCTGGCCCCGGCCGAAGCGGCTGTCGCGCACGGTGATGGAAAGATCGTTGGGGGCGGCCATCACGCGTCGAGCTTTAGCCACGCGGGAACGAGGTCGGCTTCGATCTCCGCGATCCGCACATGGTCGACCGCCCATCCGAGCTCCGCGTGAGTCGCCTTGCGCCGGCTCTCGTCCGAACGGGCCAGCGGCACCACCAGCAGGCGGCGGTTTACCTTCTGCCGCCAGTTCATCCGCGCGGTGTTCTCCTGGCCGACGTAGCAGCCCTTTGAAAAGCTGACCCCGTTCAGCTCGGCGGCATTGGCTTCGAGCCACAGGATATCGGCCATCTCCGCGCGGCCTTCGGGCACGCCGAGCTCGAGCCGGTGCCGGGTCCACGCCGCGTCGGCGCTTTCGTCCTCGGGTGAAGCCTTGGCGAGCCAGCGCT
>JANWHA010000044.1 GCA_025450635.1 Croceibacterium sp.
ACCGGCCGGACAAGCTCGACGCCGATTGCTACGAGGCGTTCAACATCCAGGTCGACGGGCTGATGCGGCGTTACGAGCAGACCCACGGCGACAGCCTGATCATCGGCATCTCCGGCGGGCTCGATTCCACGCACGCGCTGATCGTCGCGGCCAAGGTGCTCGACCGCCTCAGCCTGCCCCGCACGCTGATCCGTGGCTACACGATGCCTGGCTTCGGGACTTCCGAAGGTACCAAGTCGAACGCCTGGAAGCTGATGAAGGCCATGGGCGTGACGGCCGAGGAAATCGACATCCGCCCAGCCGCCAAGAAGATGCTCGAGGACATTGGCCATCCGTTCGGGCGCGGCGAGCCGGTTTACGACGTGACCTTCGAGAACGTCCAGGCCGGCCTCAGGACCGACTACCTGTTCCGGCTGGCCGGCCAGCACCACGGCTTCGTCGTCGGCACGGGCGATTTGAGCGAACTGGCCCTCGGCTGGTGCACTTACGGCGTCGGCGACCAAATGAGCCACTACGCAGTCAACGCCGGCGTGCCCAAGACGCTGATGCAGTACCTGATCGGCTGGGCGGTGCGCACCAACCAGTTCGACGCCGAGACCGACAAGGTGCTCGAAGCGATCCTCGACACCGAGATCAGCCCCGAGCTGGTGCCGGTCGGCGAGGATGGCGAGATCCAGTCGACCCAGCAGAAGATCGGCCCTTACGAGCTCAACGACTTTTTCCTCCACCACACGATGCGTTACGGCCAGCTTCCGTCCAAGGTCGCGTTCCTTGCGTGGCACGCGTGGCGCGACACGGCGCACGGGGCTTGGCCGGCGGGATTCCCGGACGCGAACAAGAGCGAATACGACCTGCCGACCGTCCGCCGCTGGCTCGAAAGTTTTCTCAACCGCTTCTTCGCGCTCAGTCAGTTCAAGCGCAGCGCCATTCCCAACGGGCCCAAGGTTTCGAGCGGCGGCGCGCTGAGCCCACGCGGCGACTGGCGGGCGCCGAGCGACGCCGTCGCCGACGTGTGGCTAAGCGAACTGCGAGAGAACGTGCCGGAATAGCGGCGGAACTGTGCTAGCCGGTCACCGTTGTCCTTCAACCGGGTTTGCAAACGGGGAGAGTAACATGCGTATCTCGATGGCAATAACGTTCGCGGCCGGCCTGGCGCTCGCCGGATGCTCGCAGCAGACGCAGCAGAGCGCCGCGAGCGCGGCGCACGATGCGGTGTCCGACACGGCCAGCAATCTCGACCAGGCGGCGTCGGCGGTGAGCGGCGCGGCGAGCAATATCGGCCAGGACAACGACGAGAGCAGCGCGACCTCGACGACCTCGAGCTCGACCGGCGCGAACGGCGCGACAACCACCACGACGACCAAGACCAGCACCGACTAAATTCCTGCCGACAGCGCAGGTTCACGCGCGATTTCGCATGATCGTTCCGCTGGTTCGCGGAGAATGGGGCTTGCCACGAGCCGCCGTTCCGCCGCTATAGTCGCCCAGACGATAGAAAGAGGGACGCATGCAGCATCGCAACAAGAAGGTCGTCGCGGCATTGGCCGTTATTGCCCTCGCGGGCGCCGTCCCGCTGCTCGGCAGCCATTCGGAGAGAGCCGCCGCGGCAGCCTCGAGCGCTCCGGCCTGGACCATCCAGCCGGGCGACACGCTGGCTTTCTCGGTGGGCAACGGCTCCGACACGATCGCCGCCAAGTTCGCCAAATGGGGTGGAACGATCAATCTCGATCCCGACAATCCGGGCCCGGCGGCGATCCACATCAATGTCGACCTGACGAGCGCGTCCATCGGCGACAGCTTCAAGGACCAGTTGCTGCAGGGCGACGAGTTCTTCGACACCCCCGCCAACCCGACAGCGACCTACGACAGCAGCTCGGTCACCGCGCAGGGCGGCGGCGCGTTCCTGGCCCACGGCACGCTTAACTTGCGCGGGATGGCGATGCCGCAGGACGTCCAGTTCCACCTCACCGGTTCGGGCGCCCAGCGGCACGTCGAAGGCACCGCCTCGGTGGCGAGGATCCCCTATGGCATCGGCAACGGCGAGCACGGCAACGGGCTGGACGCTTCGGTGAAGGTCACCTTCACGTTCGACGCCACGCGCCAGTGATGGCCGAATGAGCGACAGGCCGGCCGCGCTCGTCACCGGGGGCGCCCGGCGGATCGGCGAAGCCATCGTCCGCCGCTTCGCCGACGAAGGCTGGCACGTGGCGATCCACTGCCATGCCTTCGCCCAGGAAGGCTCTGCCCTCGCCGCCGAGCTGCCCAGCGCCGAGACAGTGCAGTGCGATCTCGCCAATCCCGAGGCGGCGGTGGCGATGATCGAAGGCCTCGCTGAGCGCCTCGGCGATTGGCGGGTGCTGGTCAACTCGGCTTCCGTGTTCCGAGCGGACGACGTGACCGGGCTCGACTCGGCGATCTTCCGCGAGGCGATGCTGGTCAACGCCGCCACGCCGGCCGCGATGGCCCAGGCTTACCTGCGGCTCGCCCTCTCGCGCGCCGGCCGGCGCGTGATCGAGATCACCGATCAGAAGCTGGCCAATCCCAACCCCGATTTCTTCAGCTACACCGCGAGCAAGCACGCGCTCGCCGCGACCGTCACCATGACGGCGATGGCGGCGGACCCGGCTGACCGCGTCTACGCCCTCGCCCCCGGCGCCATCCTGCCGAGCCACGACCAATTGCCGGCCGAGACCGAAGTGTCGCACCGGATGAACCTGCTCCGCCGGCGCACGAGCGCGGAGGAAGTGGCCGATGCGGCATGGTTCCTCGCGACCGGCCCGCTGGCCAGCGGGCAGACGGTCTTTGTCGACTCAGGCCAGCATCTGCTAAGCCAGCCGCGCGACGTGATGTTCCTGGCCCGCGGGGAGGGTTGACGATCCGATGAAGAAGCACCGGCTGTCGACGCGTCTGTGGCACTGGCTCAACCTGTGGGCGCTGGCGGTGCTGTTCATGTCCGGGCTGAACATCTCAAATGCCCACCCGCACCTTTATTGGGGGCAATGGGGCTTCGATCCTCGCACGGCGTGGCTCAACGCCTGGACCTTCCCCGGTTGGGCGACGATCCCCGGCTATTACAGCCTCGGCGACGCGCGCTCGTGGCACCTGCTGTTCGCCTGGCTGTTCGGCGTCGGACTGGTGGTTTTCCTGCTGATCGCTCTGGCAAACCGGCACTTGTGGCGGGACATCGTCACCCGCCGCAAGGAGTGGCGCTGGGCCGAGATCAGGGGCGACATCGCCGCCCACTTGCGGCTCGATTTCCATCACGGCACCGGCAAGTACAACTTTCTGCAGAAGCTCGCTTACGGCCTCGTGCTGTTCATCCTGCTGCCGCTGATGCTGCTCACCGGCCTGGCGATCAGCCCGGGGAGCGACGCGGCGTTCCCGTGGCTGATTGAGCTGTTCGGCGGCCGGCAGAGCGCGCGCTCGATCCATTTCGTCGTCGCCTGGAGCCTGTTCGCTTTCCTCGTCATCCATGTCGTGCTGGTGCTGCTGTCCGGCCCCATCCGGCAGATCGGCGATATGATCACCGGAGGGCGCAGCGATGAAGCGGCGTAATGTCCTCGCCGGCCTGAGCGCGGGCGTCCTCGCCGGCTGCTCGAAGATCGGCGCCACCAAGCCGATGCAGAAGCTGTTCGGCGCGGCCGACGGCTGGCATCGCGAGATGCAGCGCACGCTCGGCGGACCGGAGGCGCTCGCGCGCGAATTCTCGCCGGCCGACATCTCGCCCTTTTTCCGCGGCAACGGCACGCTCGATCCGGGGACCGCCAGCTATGCCGCCCACGAAGCGTCGGGGTTTGCCGACTGGCAGCTCGGCGTAACCGGGCTGGTCGCTCGGCCGCTCGCGCTGTCGCTCGCGCAGGTCCGCGCGCTGCCCCAACGCACGCAGATCACGCGCCACGATTGCGTGGAAGGCTGGAGCGCGATCGGCCAGTGGACCGGCCCGCAGCTGAAAACGATCCTCGACTTGGCCGGTCTTAGGCCAGAGGCGCGTTACATCGTCTTTCGCTGCGCCGACAACCTGGGCGATGGCGACTATTACGAGAGCATCGACCTGGTCGACGCCTACCACCCGCAGACCATCGTCGCGCACCAGCTCAATGGCGCCCCGCTGCCGATCAAGAACGGCGCGCCCCTGAGGATGCGGATCGAACGCCAGCTCGGCTACAAGCACGCCAAGTTCGTGACCGGGATCGACGCCGTGGCCAGCCTCCAGGGCATCGCCGGCGGCAAGGGCGGATATTGGGAGGACCGCGGCTACCAGTGGTACGCGGGAATTTGATCCAGGCAATTGACAACCGCGCCGCGAACGGTTTGGTCGCCTTTCACATGGGGCAGCGAACCGGATTGATGCCATGAAGAGGAGTATGCTTGACCGGGTGCTGGCCGGGCGGGTCAAGCGCGGGCGTCTGAAGCTGACATATGCGTCGGGGCGGGTTGCCGCCTTTGGCGAGCCCGCCGAAGGCTTTCCCGACGTCGCGGTCCGCTTCACCGACGACAATGTGCCGCGTGACATTGTGCTCGACCCCCGCTTGGGCGCCGGCGAAGCCTACATGGACGGCCGGATGGTGATGGAGCGCGGCGGGATCATGGAGCTGGTCCAGCTGGTGTTGGGGAACAACCCCTGGGAAGGCAAAGGCAAGCTGCTGGCGCCGACCTACCCGGTGCGGGTGGCCAGGCAGATCGCGTTCGCCTGGCGCTCGTTCAACAAGCCGAGCACGGCCCGGCGCAACGTCGCCCACCACTACGATATCGGCAACGAGCTCTACAAGCTGATGCTCGATTCCGAGCACATGCAATACAGCTGCGCCTACTGGTCGCACGACGGGATGACGCTGGGTGAGGCGCAGGAAGCCAAGCTCGCGCACATTGCCGCCAAACTGGCGATCGAGCCCGGCAACACCGTGCTCGACATCGGCTGCGGCTGGGGCGGCATGGCGATCTATCTGGCGCGGAAATACGCCGTAACAGTTCATGGCATCACCTTGAGCCAGGAACAGGTCGCCCTGGCGAGAGAGCGCGCCGAGGAAGCCGGCGTCGCCGACAAGGTGCGCTTCGAGCTGGTCGACTACCGCGAGCTGGATGGGCGCGGCGTGACGTACGACCGAATCGTCTCGGTCGGCATGTTCGAGCATGTCGGCACGCCACAATACGAGACGTTCTTCCGCACCTGCTACAACCTGCTCGACCCTGACGGTGTGGCGCTGGTCCACACCATCGGCCGGATGGGGGGGCCGAGCTGGACCGACGCCTTCACCGACAAGTATATCTTCCCCGGCGGCTACATTCCCGCGTTGAGCGAGGCGATCACCCGCAGCGAGAAGATGAAACTCATCGCCAGCGACGTCGAAACGCTACGGCTGCATTACGCCAAGACGCTGCGCGCCTGGTATCAGCGCTGCATGGAGCACAAGGACGAAATCGTCGCGATGTTCGACGAACGCTTCTTCCGCATGTGGACTTTCTATCTCGCGGGCGCGACCGCCGCCTTCGAAAGCGGCAGCATGTGCAACTATCAGATCCAGTACGCCCGCAACCGCCGTGCGCTCCCGCTGACGCGCGGTTACATGGAAGCAAACGAGCGCGCCCTGCTCGGGGCCGAGGAAGAACGGCGCGAGAAGATGCTGCTCGGCAGTTGAGGCCGAGACTGGCCGTGTGCTTGCCCGGCCGGCGCTCCGCCGTTTGCTCCGTCGTTGCGCGCCGGTTGCGGGCAGAACGCCGACCGCCTAACCGTTGCGATATGGCTACCGTCCGCGGCGCTTGCCTGCGCCTGCTGCTATTCCTCTTCGCCACTCTGGCCTTCGCCCAGCCGGCGTGGGCCAAGGTCGAAGTCGAGTTTCACAGCTTCAACGGTTCGCTGTTCTTCGGCCGCTACCCGCACACCTTCGTGGTGTTCAGGGGTAAGCTCGACGACACCGGCCAGACGATCGACGAGAATTTCGGTTTCACCGCCAAACACGTCGGCCCGTCGATCCTCACCGGCCCCGTCGAAGGCGAGATCTACGTCGAGCAGCGCAAGTGGATCGAAAAGACCAACCGGCACTTTACGGTGACGGTCGACGACGTCACCTATCGCAAGATGCGAACCGAGGTCGATTTCTGGGGCAACCACCCCGGCAAGTTCTACGACCTCGACCGCAACAACTGCATCAGCTTCGTCGGCAAAATCGCCGAGATGGCCGGGCTCAAGGTCGATTTCCCGCACGACCTGATGCGCAAGCCGCGCGCGTGGCTCAACCACATCGCGGAGCTGAATCCGCAGCTGCACGCCAAGGCGATCAACGGCTGAGGCTCAGCTCTTGCCCCGCCATTCGGTCACCTGTTCGGCCAGATGGCGATCCATCCGCTCCCAGCTCAGCGCGACGAGCTGCTCGAGGACATCGGCGTCGACCTGGTCGAGCCGCTTGACGTAAAGGCAGGCCTTGCCGGTCGAATGCTTGCCAAGCCGCGCGAACAACGCGTCGGCCTCGCCCTGGCGGTCGCCATACGAGCTCGCCAGATACAGCGTCAGCGCGGCCTTGTGCGGACTGAAGCCAGCCTTGCACATCGTGCCCGAATGGCCGCTTTCATAGCGATAGTCGTAGCTGCCGTAGCCGACGATGCTCGGCCCCCACATCTTCGGCTCCAGGCCGGTAACCCGCCGATAGATGGCATCGAGTGCCGCCGCCTCCTCGCGGCGGCGCCCGTCGGGCAGGCTGGCGATGAACTCGGCCGCGGTCACCTCGGTCGGCTTGGTTTTCAGTTTGGTCTCGGCCATCGCTCCCTCCCCTTGTCCCGCCACGGCTGCTGCCCTACGGGCTGCGCCCGCATCCTGCTCGCGATTCCACCGGGGAACAACGCCCATGTCCGATATCAAGCGAGTCGTGCTCGCCTATTCCGGTGGCCTCGACACCAGCGTGATCCTCAAGTGGCTGCAGGTGACTTACGATTGCGAGGTGGTCACCTTCACCGCCGACCTGGGCCAGGGGGAAGAACTCGAGCCGGCGCGCAAGAAGGCCGAGCTGATGGGCGTGAAGCCCGAGCACATCTACGTCGACGATTTGCGCGAGGAGTTCGTGCGCGACTTCGTGTTCCCGATGATGCGCGCCAACGCCCGGTACGAAGGCGATTACCTGCTCGGCACCTCGATCGCCCGGCCGCTGATCTCGAAGCGGCTGATCGAGATCGCCCGAGAGACCGGCGCCGACGCGATCGCCCACGGCGCCACCGGCAAGGGCAACGACCAGGTGCGCTTCGAGCTTTCCGCCTATGCGCTCGATCCTGACATCAAGGTGATCGCCCCCTGGCGCGAATGGGACCTGACGAGCCGCACCGCGTTGATCGCCTGGGCCGAAAAGCACCAGATCCCCGTGCCGAAGGACAAGCGCGGGGAAAGCCCGTTCTCGACAGACGCCAACCTGCTGCACACCTCGAGCGAAGGGAAGGTGCTCGAGGACCCGTGGGAGGAAGTGCCGGACTACGTCTTTTCGCGCACCGACAACCCGGAGGACGCGCCGGACCAGCCGGAATACATCACGATCGACTTCGAGAAGGGCGACGGGGTAGCGCTGAACGGCCAGGCGATGAGCCCGGCGACCTTGCTTACCGCGCTCAACGCGCTGGGCAAGAAGCACGGCATCGGCCGGCTCGACTTGGTCGAGAACCGTTTCGTCGGCATGAAGAGCCGGGGCATGTACGAAACCCCGGGGGGGACGATCTATGCCGCGGCTCACCGCGGGATCGAGCAGGTCACCCTCGACCGCGGCGCAGCGCATCTCAAGGACGAGCTGATGCCGCGCTACGCCGAGCTGATCTATAACGGATTCTGGTTCGCGCCCGAGCGAGAGATGCTGCAGGCAGCGATCGACCTCAGCCAGCAGAAGGTGGGCGGCACCGTGCGGTTGAAGCTCTACAAGGGCCTCGCGCAAGTCGTCGGCCGCAAGAGTCCTGACAGCCTCTATTCGGAGCAACACGTAACGTTCGAGGACGACGCCGGGACCTACGACCAGCAGGACGCCGAAGGATTCATCAAGCTCAACGCCCTGCGTCTGCGATTGCTGGCCAAACGCGATCGGGGATAAGCCGCTGGTTTCGTGCGCGAAAGCTGAGTTATCCACCCTTGTCCACCGGCAAAAGGCTTGCAAGTGGATAACTAGGGCTTCCACCGCTTGCCCGACTCGGGTCTGCGGCGCATTCTCCAGACATCGAGAGCGGGGATTGGCTCTTCGGATGGAGGGGGTAACACCCTGAAAGATGAAGGGATTTTGGAACCGCCTTCGACGCGACGGCGAAATGCCGCGAGGTGGAGGAGCGAAAGCCAGGAGCGTCTTCAGACGCTCGCAACTTTCGAACCGTTGATGCCGCGAAGGCGCGCAGTCGGCAGGCCGGGCTTTCCGGCCGGCTTGAAGAGTTCGGCGATGCCCCGCATCGCCAGGCTGGACGAGCAGGGCCGATTGACCGGTCGCGGAACCGCCGGGTGAATTGGGCGAAGTCCTCGGACTTCATCCGTTCCTCGACTGAACCGGCACCGGCGCGAGCGCCGGGCGACATAGCGAAGCTGCCTCACCGCAGCCACGCGAAAGACGCCAGGCGTCAAGTTCTTCGCTTCGGCGGAGACCACACGCCGGTGAGAGTGGGGTCGGCTGCAAGGCCGGCCCCATTTCCGTTTGCGATCCCCCTGGGCCGGCGGCCAACCTGTCCAAAGAACCGCATTGGATTTGCCGGCGTGTGGAACCCTGCGGCGGCATGGTTAAGCCATTTTTCCCGAATCGGGACAGCCGCTCGAGTCAAACGCGCTGGTTCCGCGACTCACGGCGAGTCGAGCCTGAAATGCGGCCGAACGAAGGCAACGGGGTTCCTTTCGTTGCAATTTCGCGGCTAACCCCGACCCGTCATGGACGGGAGCATCACCATGAGGCTGCGGGTCGGCCTGGCCGCAGCGGCCGTTCTGGGTCTCGGCGGGGCGCTTGCGCCCGGTTACGCCAAGGACACCGTGCCCCTGCCGCTCGCAGCGGCGGCGATCGCCGATCCGGCTGTCGCTACCCCCGCCATCACCACCCCTGATGCCGACGACGACAGCGGCTCCGCCTGGCAGACCGTCGGCGCCGGCACGGCCAGCTGGTACGGCGCGGAGCTCGCCGGCCACCGCACCGCCAGCGGCGAGCGCTTCAATCCCAACGAGCTGACCGCCGCGCACCGCACGCTGCCGCTCGGCAGCCATGTGCGGGTGACTTACCACGGCCGCTCGGTGATCGTGCGGATCAACGACCGCGGGCCGTTCGCCGGGCACCGCCTGATCGACCTGTCGCGCGCTGCCGCCGAGCAGATCGGCCTGCGTCGCGCGGGCAGCGGCCGCGTAACCCTGGCGGTCGAGGACGCGAACGCCGGCGATCAGGCCGACGCGCCGCCGTCCGACAGCGACAGCACCGCGGACGAATAGGTAGCCCTACCCCTTCCTACTTCGGGTGCATCAGCTGGGCGCGGATCGCGCCTTTCGGGTACTGCGTGGTGTGGACGTTGACGTAGAACGCGCTCGGGTTCGCCACGATCTCGCTGATCAGCGCCGGAGCGACCGGGGTGCAGGTGTCGGAGATGTCGTGCACCGGGTTGGCGAGCGCCACGACCACCGGGCCGGCGGTTTGCGCGTCGCCCCGGTGGATGTGCGCCATCGTCGGGCTCGCCAGGCTGCCGACGCCGAGGGTGTAGCAGACCTGCCCCTTGCTCGCGTCGAACCACCCGGAGAACTCGCCGTTACCGTTGGCGTCGCCTGGGCCGGGCACTTCGGCCTTGCCGTCGAGCGTGGCGACCAGCGGGGTGCCGGTGTGCGTGGCGTTGGCCGAGCCTGCCCCGCCGGCGGCGGTGGTGGCGCAGGCCGCGAGTGCGGCGGACGCGGCGGAAACGGCTAGCAGGACGGTGAACGGCTTCATGGCAGGCTCTCCTCTGACGGGGAATTAATGCAAGAACGCGACGAACCGCGCCTGAGTTCCGCCGAGCCGAGAAAGGGCCGCCCGCGCCCTATCCATAAGTCTCGGCGTGCAGCATCGCTACCGCCGCGCCGGTCGGATAAGTGTCGTTGTCGACCTCGAGGTAATAGCGCTCGGGATGGTCGAGCAGCGCCTTGGCGGTATCCGCCCCGAGCGTGTAGCAGGTCCCGCTCGTGCCGTCGGTCGGCGGCTGCAGGTTGACCGCCACCGCGCCCGGCTTGTCGGGCGTACCGGAGACTATCTTGGCCGAGGTCGCCCCATTGATCCCGGCGGCGTTGAGCAGGTAGCACATTTGCCCGGCGTTCGGATCGATCACCCCGGTGAAATTCGCGTTGCGCCCGGCGAAGCTGGCATAGACCGCCGGCGAGGGCTTGTACGGCTGCGGCGCGCGCCGCGGCGGCCCCCGACGCGGCGGCGCCGGCTGGGCGTTGGCGGGCGGGCTCGGCGGCGGCGCGTTCTGGGCGATCGCCGCGGTGGCGAAAGCGACAGCGCCGAGCGCCGCGGCGGACTTGAGCATGGTGGGCATCGGTTCGTTTCCCCTTCTCAACGTGGCGGCTCAGCCGATCGGCTTGTCGGGGATCTGCACCGTCAGCGTCGCCTCCGCGGCGTTGCCGTTCGGATAGGCCGCGCTCTGGACGTAAATCGCGTAGTCCCCGGCATGATCGACCAGCTTCTGCGCCAGGTCGTGGCCGACGTCGGCGCAGGCCCCGCTCGTGCCGCCGACCGGCGGCTGCAGCGCCAGCACGGAGGTGTGCGTCTTGCCGTCGCCGATGAACGCGCCGGTCGGGTTGGCGATGCCCGGCGCGACGAGCATGTAGCACAGCTGGCCCGTGCTCGTGTCGTCGGTCGCGTTGAACTGCCCGGGGCCGCCGAGGCCGAGGTCGGCGCTGAGCACCGGGTGGGGATTATAGGGCGGCGGCGGCGGCGTCTGGCCGGATGCCGGAACGGCGATCGCGGCGACCAGCGCCACGGGGCCGAGCGCGACCGCGGCGGACTTGAGCAGGCTGTGCATCTGTGGGGTCTCCCTTGCTTTTTTCTCCGTCGGAACAACGCGATGAATCGGTGCGGGTTTCAGATGGACTGTGCGGCGTCCAAGCGCGCTATGCAAGGGGATCCGGGGTGAGGCTGGTCGCAGCCGGGCGGGTTAGCTGCGCTTGCCCGAGTGCTCGTCGGAGCCGTTGTCCGGCACCATGCCGTTCCACAGCCGTCGGCGCACGGCGTATTGCGCGGCGAGGCGGCGGCAGACCCATTCGCCGGCGAACCAGGTGGCGAGCAGCAGGGCCGCGGCGGCGAGGATGATGATGAGCCAATAGGCCATTTAGAACGCTCCAGTCGCGCACAGATGGGAGCACATCCAAGGCGTCTCTCTGTCGCTGCAAGCCAATCATTCCGCTCGGCGATGGAGGGGGTATACACAAGTTCAGGTCAATCACCTAATGATATCGGAACGATCTGTGAAACAAACTCGAACGAAATGAATTACCAGGTCGACAGCACACAAGTACAACAAATTATAAATTGCGGCTTTTGCAGAAACGGAGCATTCTTGTCATTTGATGGCGCCGATGCATCCGCGACAACGGGGCGAAAGCGAGCGCCCGTCGCGCGCCCGCACGTTTCAGCCGTTCGCCGCGCCGGCTATTTGGCTTCGGTGTCAACCTGACTGTCGGTCTCGCGCGCGGAATCGCGGCCTCCCTTGCTCTCGGTGTCGCGGGAGTCGGATTGGCTGGCCGACTCGCGCTGATCGGAGCTGGTCTGGGCAACCGCCACGACCACGCCCTCTTTCTGCGTGCCGCCGCGCGTCCCTTGCGAGCGCGAGGCCTGCCCGGACGCGGGCTCCCGCACCGGCGTTGCGGCCGCGCCGGTGCCCGCGCTGCCGGCGACGGAGGGCGCCAGGGCGTTCGACTGCGCCGGAGCGGATGCGAACACCGCGCAGAACGCGAGCGTGAAAAGCGGAAAGCACATGGCCCCTGTCCCCCGTGTGATCGGAGCGACTTGCCGCGGACTGTCTGCCTGTTTCCGGGCGCTGTCAAAGCAATTGGTCCCCTGTGCGGCCGGCCGGCCAGGGCTGGGCAAGGATGCAAGTTCTCGAAGCAAAAGTCAGGCAAAAGTCAGCCCACGACGGCTGGCTGCGCCGGCGAAGGCGATACGCGCCTGACAGGGTCGAGCGGGTTCCGGCCGCGCCGCGCAGGAAGGCAAGTCGACGAAGCACGCGCGGGCGAATGCGGCCCAAGGGAGCGCGCGCGAGACCGGCGGGACTTCTCGGAGAGCGACGATGGCAAAGCGTGTCCTGAGCCTGATGGAAGCGACGCTGGAGCGCACCTTAACGGAACCGGCGCGACTATTTCAGACCCGGCGCGAGTAGGAAAGCCTTATCGCGCGGGGGGCGGCCGAATGTTGGATTTGCGCCGCTCACTGCCCCCCGCGCTCTCTCTTCCGTCATCCCGGGCTCGACCCGGGATCCCGCTTTCCACGCGGCGCGGCGGCGCGCGCTGCTGGCCCGGCGAGGGTGACACAGGCGACACATCGGCAAAATGTGTCACCCGGTAAAAACCGCGGATTTGCGCGGTTTGGCGGCGCTTTAGGGTGACAGGGGTCCGTATTTCGAGGGCGCGAAACTTTCGCTGCCCCTGCCCCCCGGGCGCCGCGGCGGATCAGCGCGGGCCGGCCTCGCGCTCGACCCGGCCGAGCAAGCCGTCCCAGTCCGTGGCGGCCACGCGCCGCGCGGGCACGTTGCGGCCGAGCTGGAAGGAATTCGCGAGCAGCCAGGCGCCGAGGCGGTTGTCGAACTTGCGCTGCGTGCCGACCTGCTCGCCCTGGTAGAACACCGCCACTTCCTCGCCGTTGACCGCGCGGTCCATCAGCGCGTGGGCGAGCTGCTGCAGCCCGCTTTCGAGCGCCACCTCCCACGCCAGCGCGAACGCCTTGTCGGCCAGGCGATCGCGCAGCTTGTAGGCCGATTGCCGGCTCATCCCGACGCTCCGCGCCGCCTGGCTGACGTTCTGGCACGCCGCCAGCTCGCGCAGGAAGCCCGACATCCGCTCGGCGGTCCACTGGTTGTGGCGCTCGGGGCCCACGGGCGTGGGGAGCGCGGTGGGTTCGCTCTTCTCGTCATTCCCGCGGAGGCGGGAACCCAGCGCACAGGAATCCTCGCGCGCAGCGCCCAACTGCTCCTGGGCCCCCGCCTGCCCCTTGGGCCGTTTATCCCGAGCCTGTCGAGGGACGGGGGTGACGAACGAAGAGGAAGCCTCGCCTGCCCCCACATCTTCGTCACCCGGGGCCTGACCCGGGGTCCCGCTGCTCGCGTGCGCCGGCGCGGGGGCGACGGGCGCGGCGGCGCCGGCCGTCATGGCGTCGTTACGGGCCGGAGCGGGGGTCTTGCGGCCGGGCTTCGCCTTGACCTCGACCGGCGGCGGCGGGGAATGGGGATTGAGGCCGAGCGCGCGCAGCTCGGCGCGAGCGGCCGCCGCATCCCATTTGGACGCGCTCGCCGCGCGCTGCCACAGCCGGGCGATATCCTGTTCGATCATCGGTTCTGCTCCTTATGGAACGAAGGGAGAACCGATCTCTCTATGCGCGGCCGGGGCCTGTAGGAAAACGAAAAGCGGGCGGGGAATCCA
>JANWHA010000045.1 GCA_025450635.1 Croceibacterium sp.
AGCGCCGTTCTCGCGGCCTCGATCTTCCACTTCGGCACCTATTCGATCGCCGATGCCCACGCCGCGCTTCGTTCCGCGGGTTTACCGGCAAGAGCGTGACGGTCCCACGCCGGGACGTTAACCTCTGGCCGATTGCAAGCCTGTGCGACAGTGGCGACAGCCAGGCATGGTCGCTCGATTTTTCATTGCCTTGTCGCTCCTCGCCAGCCCCACCGCGGCGTTCGCCGCCGGCGCCACCGCGCTTCCCGAAGGCTCGCAGGCCACGCTGTTCGCCCTCGGCTTGCTCGGCGTCATCGTCGGCCGCCGGGCCTCGATGCGCCCGCCGGGCGACGATCCCTAGCGGGATTGACGCGCCGCGCTCGCTTGCCCATGCCGCGCGCATGGATACGCTCGCCCGTCTCGAAGGCACCATCAAGCAGCGCCTGACGGCGTCGCCGAACGAAAGCTACGTCGCCCAGCTCCACGTCCGCGGCCTGCCTGTGATCGCCCGCAAGCTGGGCGAGGAAGCCGTCGAGGCCGTCACCGCCGCGCTCTCCGGAACCCGCGACGAGCTGACCGGCGAAGCGGCCGATGTGCTGTTCCACCTGCTGGTGCTGCTCGCCGAAAAGGCCGTTCCCCTCACCGACGTGCTCGCCGAGCTGGAACGGCGCGAGGGCACGTCCGGCCTCGCCGAAAAGGCCTCGCGTGACGAGCGATGAGCGTCGATCCCACCCAGCCCTACGACGACCAGAACGTCTTCGCCAGGATCCTCCGCGGCGAGCTGCCGTGCACCAAGGTTTACGAGGACGAATGGACGCTGGCGTTCCTCGACATCGCCCCGCTGGCGCCGGTGCATATCCTCGTCATCCCGAAGGGGCCTTACGTCAGCTGGGACGATTTCACCGCGAAGGCCAGCGACGCGGAGATCGCCGGCTATGTCCGCGCCATCGGCCTCATCGCCCGCGACAAGAACCTGGTGGTCGAGGGCTACCGCCTTCTCGCCAACGTCGGGCGCAACAGCGGGCCCGAAATCGCGCATCTGCATGTGCATATCTTCGGCGGCCGCACGCTCGGCCCGATGCTAAGCCGCTGAGTTCGTTTCCGGTCGTCGCCGCATGGGCACAGCCCGCCGCTTGGCGTGGTTGCCAGCGGAGTCGCGCTGGGGCTAAGGCCGGCTCAGATGACCATCGATTTCCCCCCGCCGGGCGGCCGCCTGGACGGAACGACACATTACTTCCCCGTGCGCGTCTATTATGAGGACACCGACCTGTCCGGCATCGTCTATCACGCCAACTACCTGAAGTGGTTCGAACGCGCGCGGTCGGACCTGCTGCGGCTGATCGGCATCGACCAGCGCGCCGCGCAGGAAGCGGGCGAGGGCGCTTATGCGGTTGCCGAGCTGACGATCCGCTACGCCAGCCCCGCACGGCTCGACGACGCGGTCGTCATCGCCAGCCGCCCGACCGAGCTGCGCGCCGCCTCGTGCCGCCTGCATCAGCAGGCCTGGCGCGGCGATGAACTGCTGGCCGAGGCGCACTTGCGCGTCGGCTTCGTCGGCAGCGACGGCAAGCCCCGCCGCCAACCCGGTGCCTGGCGCGCCGCCTTCGCCACCCTGATCAACGAAAACGAGAGCGCATGACGATCGCCAACATCCTCGCCGACGCCGCCTCGGCCGCGCCCAACCGGCTCAACCCGGTGCGCCTGTTTCTCGATGCCGACATCATCGTGCAGGTGGTGATGGTCGGACTGATCCTGGCGAGCATCTGGACCTGGGCGATCATCGTCAGCTTCTCGCTGCGGATGGGCGGCGTCGCGCGGCGCAGCAAGGCGTTCGAGCGCGAATTCCTGAAGACCGAGCACCCCGAGCGGCTGCTCGACGGCAAGCGGCGGCAGGACAACCCATCGGCCCGGGTGGCGGCGGCAGGCCTCGGTGAGCTGCAACAGTCGGCGGGAGCGGACGGCCGCGTGCGCGACCGCGCGGGCACGAACGGCAGGGTCGCGCTGGCGATGGAAGGGCAGGTTGCCGCGGAAGCGGATTCGCTGGCCGAGCGCCTCAACTTCCTCGCCACGACCGGCTCGGTGGCGCCGTTCGTGGGCCTGTTCGGCACCGTGTGGGGCATCATGACCAGCTTCTTCGAGATCGGCCAGCAGCAGAACTCGTCGCTCGCGGTGGTCGCGCCGGGCATTTCGCAAGCGCTGTTCGCCACCGCCATCGGCCTGTTCGCGGCGATTCCCGCGGTCATCGCCTACAACCGCTTCAGCCATCGGGTGAATTCCTACGAAGCGCGGCTGCAGCGCTTCGCCGATCGGGTCAGCTCGCATATCGGGCGCGAGCTGGAGGGACTCTAGAGATGGCCATGGGGCTCAATGCCTCGGTCCGCCGGCGCGGGCGGTCGCGGCGCCGCGCGGCGATCGCCGAGATCAACGTCACGCCGCTGGTCGACGTGATGCTGGTGCTGCTGATCATCTTCATGGTCACCGCGCCCTTGCTCACTTCGGGCGTGCCGATCGAGCTGCCCGACAGCCGCGCCAATCCCCTCGACCAGGAGCGCGACCAGGTGACGATCTCGATCGACCATGACGGCCAGGTGTTCATCGACAACGACCGCGTGCCGGCGGGCGGCCTCGCGGCCCGGCTGGCCACGCTGCACCATGGCGGCAAACCGCCGCTGGTGACGCTGCGGGCCGACCGCGGGCTCGACTACGGCCGGGTTATGGCGGTGATGGGCGAGCTCAACCACGCCGGATTCAACAGCGTTTCGCTGGTCACCAGTTCGGTCACTGGCGGTTCATCGGAGGCCCCATAGCCCTTTGATCATGGCCGCGTTTGCGCATCTTCGCCGGGAGGAAAAGCTCGGTCTGGGCATAGCCGTGGCGCTGCACGTGGCGCTGGTCGTCGCGCTGCTGGCGGGCAGCTGGCGGTCGCCGCCGAAAATCCCCCCAGCCGAGCGGATGACGGTCAGCCTGTCGGACAACGTCAGCCTCAAGTCGGCAGCGCCGAACCCGTCGAACGCCTCGCAAGCGGCGGTCGCTCCGGTGCTCGCCCCGACCTCCGCGCCGATTCCGGAGCCGACCAGCGTGCCAGTCCCCGCGCCAATCCAGCCGACGATCGACCACACGCCTCCGAAGCCGGTGCCGGCGCCCAAGCCCATTCCCAAACCCGCGGAACAGCCCAAGCCGGCACCGGTGCACGCAGCGGCGGCCAGCCACACCGCCCCTTCGAAGCAGCCGGTCAAACCGGCGCCTCCGCAAGCCGCCCAGAAGAGCGGCGGGGGCAGTAGGCTCGGCCCGAACTTCCTCCAGGGAATAAGCGCCGGGGAGCGTCAGAATGCCGGGACTCCTGCCGCGAGCTTCGGTTCGTCAGAAGCGGCGTCGCTGGCTCAAGCCATCGCCCGCCAGCTGAAGCCGCATTGGCAGGCGCCCGAGGGCGTCGATGCCGACCAGCTGGTGACGATCGTTCGGTTCCGGCTCAACCCGGACGGCAGCCTGAACGGCGATCCCCAGGTCGTCAGCCAGAGCGGCATTACGGCGAGCAACGAGACGCAGAAAGGTCGGCATGCCGAGCAAGCCATCCGCGCCATTCGGCTTGCCGCCCCGTTCGATCTACCGCCACAGTTCTATGATCACTGGAAAGTGATCACTTCGAGATTCGATAGAAGGCTTTGACAATGAAGGTCCGCTTCGCCGCGATGTTTGCTTCGTTCCTGCTCGCCGCGCCCGCCGTGGCGCAGCAGCAGTCGCCGCCACCCGCGCCGGCCGATACATCGGCTCAGGACGAGGGCCTGTCGGTCACCGTCACCGACGAAAGCGCGTGGCAGAACCTGCAAGTCGCCATCCCCGCCTTCGCCACCGATCGCGAGCAGCCGACCCCGGCGAACGCCAACGGCACGACCGCGCTCGGGCTCGAGCTGGCGCGGGTCGTCTATAACGATCTCAAGAACAACGCGCTGTTCAAGCCGACCGGGCCGGATTCGCTGCCGCGGCCCGCTTTCGCCGAAATCACCGCACCGGCGTTCAACATCTGGCGCGGCCGCTCGGCCGAGGATCTGGTGCAGGGCTATGTCCAGGCTGGCGCGGACGGCCGGCTGACCGTCGGCTGCTACCTCTACGACGTCGCGCTGGGCACCGAGCTCAAGCGCGGCGGCTGGGTGGTCGATCCGGCCGACTGGCGCCGCGCCGCGCACAAGTGCGCCGACCTGGTCTATTCGCGCCTGTCCGGCGAAAGCCCGTTCTTCGATTCCAAGATCGCCTACATCGCCGAGACCGGGCCCAAGGGCCACCGCATCAAGCGCCTGGCGCTGATGGATTCCGATGGCGCCAATCACCGCTTCATCACCAGCGGGCAGGCAACCGCGCTCACGCCGCGCTACTCGCCCGATTATTCGAAGATCATGTACCTGAGCTATGTCGCCGGCAGCCCGAGCATCTACGTCTACGATATCGGCACCGGCTCGCAGCGGCTGCTGTTCCGGACCACCAACGAGACGTACGCCCCGCGCTGGTCGCACGATGGCCGAATGGTGCTGTTCTCGATGGCGACCGGCGGCAACACCGAAATCTACAAGATGCCGGCCGCTGGCGGGCGCCCCATCAGGCTGACCGACAACCCCGCGATCGACATCGGCGGCTCGTTCTCGCCCGATGGAAGCCAGATCGTGTTCGAAAGCGACCGCTCGGGCACCCAGCAATGCTATGTGATGAACGCCGACGGCACCAACCAGCACCGCATCAGCTTCTTCGGCGGCCGCTGCGCCTCGCCGGAATGGAGCCCGCGCGGCGACCTGATCGCCTTCACCCACATCGTCGGCGATTTCCACATCGCCACGATGACTCCCTCCGGCGGCAACGTGCGCGACCTGACCCGCGGCTGGCAGGACGAAGGCCCGACCTGGAGCCCTAACGGCCGCATCGTGCAGTTCTTCCGCAGCCAGCAGGGATCGGGCAACAGCTCGATCTGGCAAGTCGACGTGACCGGCCGCAACGAACGCCGCCTGCCGACGCCGGTCGGGGCGTCGGATCCTGCCTGGGGCCCCGTTTTGCCTTAACCGCCCTGTGCCCCTACCAAGGAGCATAGCGGTGCGAACCGAATGACAAGGAGAAAAGCCATGAACCGTGCAGCCATCGTCCTCGCCGCCGCGAGCGCCCTGGCCCTGACCGCCTGCTCCAAGAAGCCGCCCGCGCAGTTGCCGCCGGCGCCGGAGCAGAACGCCGGGCCGGGCGAAGGGCAGTTGCCGCCGAGCGGCGTCACGCCGGGTACCGAGGAGCATTTCAAGCAGGTCATGAACGGCCGCGACGTGATCTATTTCGATACCGACAAGTACAACATCGATAGCGACGACGCCGCGGCGCTGCGCCAGCAGGCCCAGTACCTGCTGCAGTATCCGAACATCCACGCGACGATCGAAGGCCACTGCGACGAGCGCGGCACGCGCGAATACAACCTCGCGCTCGGCGAGCGGCGGGCCAATGCGGCGAAGGATTACCTGGTCAGCCTGGGCGTCCCGGTCGAGCGGCTGAACACCATCAGCTACGGCAAGGAACGGCCGGTAGCACTCGGCTCCAACGAGCAGGCGTGGGCGCAGAATCGGCGCGCCGTCACGATCATCGTACAGTAGCGAAGGCGGGCCGGGCTCATGAGCCCGGCAGCGAAGCCTCGAGCGCGGGCGCGGCGACAGCGGTCGGCGCAGGCGCTGGGTTGACCGGCCGCGGCGAGTGCGCGGCGACGAGCGCGAACGCCGCCATCGCCATGACGGACACTGCGGCGGAAAGGGTCAACTGCTTGCTCACGGAAGGTCTCCTTGCGGGCGGCGATATAATGTGCACTTGCGATATTGCAATGCAGCATTTGTCTCAAAATGTCGCTCGATGTGCCCTTGGTCGGAGCACCGCCGCATCGTATGAGGGAATCGATGCCTGAGGCTTTTTCATTATGAGCCGTCCGCGCCGGTCGGTTGATTGGGGCTTCCCGCGCTGGCGCGGCTACGGCGGGTCGCGCGAGGCGACGACGGTGCGCCTGTGCGATCGCCACGGCTGCGAGGAGGTGGGCGATTGCCCCGCTCCGAAATCGCCCAACAGCCCGGATCGCTGGTACTTCTGCCAGCGTCACGCGGCCGAATACAATCGCCAGTGGGATTATTTCGAAGGCCTCGACAAGGAGGAGGCCGAAGCGCGCGAGCGGGCCGAGCAGCGGACCAACGCCGGGTATGCCGAGGCGGCGCATTACGGCTGGGGCGGCTCCGGCGACGGCAGCCGCAGCGCCGACGAGATGCGCGCGCTCGAGCTGCTCGGGCTCGAAGCCGACGCCGACTTCGAGGCGGTCAAGAAAGCCTGGCGGGCCAAGGCCAAGGAAGTCCATCCCGACGTCAGGCCGGAGGACGAGGACGCGGCCAGGCAGTTCCAGGCCTATAGCCTCGCCTACGAAGTGCTGCGCCAGGCCGAGGAACGGCGCGAGTGGCGCGGGTGACGCGCTCCTAGGGCGTCTTTTCGGCCGCGAGCGCCGCCGCCCGCTGCGCGGCGAAGCGGGGCGAGGTCGCGTGGATGTAGTTCTGCACGATCGTGTTGCCTTCGTGGCAGGCGTATTCGTAGATCTTGTAGTTGTCGTCGCGGTGCCACGGGAAGGCGAGCTTGAACGGTGCCGTGAATACGCCCGGGTCGTCGACCGTCGCTTCGTAATAGATCGTGTCGGGACCGGTCGGCGTGAGCCGTTCGACGACATGCTCTCGCGGGCTGGTCGGCAATTGGAAGCCGCCCGGGCCAACCAGGTTCATCGGCGGCATGCCGTTGAAGTTTGTCGTCTCGATCACCAGCGTGTCCCCCTCCCAGTGCCCGCGCGACGCGCCCATGTAGCTGCGGATGGCGTCCGGCGGAGCCGGCTGGTCGCCCAGCGGGATGATCCGGGTCTCGTGGATCAGCTCGAGCTGGATGACGACGTACCCGGGCGCCTGGAAGATGCGCAGGCCGTTGTTGTAGGGGAATGGCGTCATCGAGGTCGGCAAGCCGCGGCTGAGGCAGCGGTCGAGGGTATTGAAGTCGGCGATCGAATCGAACGTGTTCTGCGTCCAGCTGCTGTGCATCTGCGCCTGGCGCGCCTTGCCCTCGGCGGTCAGCGGCGGATAGCGGCCGTTGGCCGGCTCCACGATCAGGCTGGTCAGCTTGAGCGGGTGACCGGCCTCGGTCCAGTGACCGGAGCCGATCTCGTTGGCCGCGGCTTCCTTCTCGTACGAGCCGCCGAAGCCGGGGCCCGCGGCGAGCAGCTTCTTGTATTCGTCGTCGGTCCAGTAGCGCTTGGTGCCGAGGTTGGCCGGGCGCTCCGGCCGCGTGGCGAGAAATTCAAGCGGCCAGGTTCCCCGCAAGTCCGGATCGCCCCAAGCGGTGTGCGGCGCTTTCCAGCCTTGGGGAGCGGGGGCCGCGCCGGCGGCGACCGCGAGCTCGGCGGGCGTCTGCTGCGCCGAAAGCGGCGTGGCCGCGCAGGCCGTGGCGAGGATGAGGGCGAAGCGGCGGAACATTTTGACTCTCCCAAATCGCCTGGCAGGAAATCAGATGATCCCCCATTCTGCAAGCATGGCCGCATCCCCGCGCCTCAATACCTCGGCGTGCCGCGGCATAACCCTGTGTGCGAGCTGTCCGAGGGTTAACGGTTCATTTGCAATCCGCTAGGTATGTAGTCCGCGGACAGGGGGTCTGGTCGCCGTGGAACGACGCGCAGCAGAACGCACGCAAGTTACGTTGAACATGACGTGCCGCATGCCGGCATTTCCGCGGCGGGTGACCATCCACGACGTGTCGCAAAGCGGCTGCAAGCTCGAACTGCGCGGCGCGCCGATCGAGAAGGGCGGGACAACCCTGCTCGAACTGCCCGGTTGTTCGACGCGGATCGCCGGGCGCATCGTCTGGAACCACGGGAATGTCGCGGGTGTGGAGTTCGAGCAGCCCCTCAGCAGGGCGGCCGCCATCGCGTTCGGCCTGATCCAGCCCGATCCCGAGCCGGTGGTGATGGAAGTTGTCCAGGACAAACCGCGCGGGCTGCTGCGGCACTGGTTCCGGCAGTTGACGCGCCGTTTCGCCTGACGGTGGCTGGCCGCAGCCGTCGCTACACCGCCGCCAGGGCCTGATCGAAATCGGCGATCAGGTCGTCGGCGTCCTCGATGCCGATGCTGATGCGCACCAGGTTGTCGGTGATCCCGAGCTGCGCCTTGCGCGCGTCCGGGACCGAGAGGTGGGTCATCGCCGCAGGGTGACTGGCGAGGGTCTCGGTGCCGCCGAGGCTGACCGCCAGCTTGGCTACCTTGAGCGCGTCGAGGAAGCGGAAGCTCTCGGCCTCGCCGCCTTTGATGAAAAGCGAAAAGGTGCTGCCGGGGCCGCTGCAATGGCGGTCGTAGATGTCCTTCTGCCGGCCGTCCTTGAGCAGCCCGAGGAAGCCGACGCCTTCGACCTTGGGGTGAGCATCGAGGAATCCGCATACCCGGATGGCGTTCTGGGTCGCGCGCTGCATGCGGATTTCGAGCGTCTCGAGGCTGCGCAGCAGCATCCACGCGGTGTTCGGGTCGCAGATGCCGCCCATCGTGTTGCGTAAGCTGCGCACCGGGTCGATCCAGCGCTTGGCCCCCGAGACGCTGCCGGAAACGAGGTCGGAGTGGCCGCCGGCGTACTTGGTCAGCGAATAGACCACGATGTCGGCGCCGTGCCTGAGCGGGCTCTGCCACAGCGGGCCGAGGAAGGTGTTGTCGATCGCGATCGGCGTTTCGTTCGCATCGAGCGCCGCATCGCGCGCATCGCGCACCGCCTCGATGTCGACCAGCGCGTTGGTGGGATTGCCGGGGCTTTCGAGGTAGATCATCGCCACCTTGCCGCCGGCGTCGGCCGCCTTGGCCTTGGCTTGGGCGAGCACCGCATCGAGCTCTGCGCGCGTCGCGCCGGCGGGAAAGTCGACGTAGCCGACGCCGTACTTGCCGAGCACGTTGGCGATGAATCCTTCGCTCGCGGCGTAGAGCGGGCCCGAGTGGACGATCACGTCGCCCGCGCGGCAGAAGGCCATCAGCAGAATGCAGATCGCGGTCATGCCGCTCGAAAAGACCAGCGCGTCCTCGGCCCCGTCCCACACGCTCAGGCGGTCCTCGAGGATTTCCTGGTTGGGGCCGTTGAAGCGCGAATAGACGAGGCCGCCGGTGGCGTCCTTGCGCTTGCCGGTAATGCCCTCGAAGTGCCGCTTGCCGGCCTCGGCGCTCTCGAACACGAACGTGCTGGTGAGGAAGATCGGCGGCTTGAGCGATCCTTCCGACAGCACCGGATCGTAGCCGAAGCCCATCATCAGCGTCGACGGCTTGAGCGTGCGCCCGCCAACGATCTTGACTTCGGGTTTCGGCTTGCGGCGGGAGCTTGGGAGATCGGACATGGTTTCGCCTGTAACCGTTCCAGCGCGGAGCGCCTAGCCTGATCCTCCCTATTTTCGCGAAGCGCAAATGGGGAGGGGGACCGTCCGCGAAGCGGATGGCGGAGGGGCGACGAGAACTGCCCCTCCGTCAGACGCCTGCGGCGTCTGCCACCTCCCCATTTGGCTACGCAAAATGGGGAGGATCACCTCATTCGAGCTCTTCGCGTCGCTCGGGCCCGAACCCAATCCACGCGATCAGCACCACCGCGGTGACCAGCGTGACGATCGACAGCGCGTAAGCGTAGTCGCCGCCGCGGCTTTCGGCGATGCCGGCCTGCAACGGCGAAACGCCGGAGGCGATCAGGTTGCCGAGCTGGTAGACCAGGCCGGGGAACATCGCCCGCACGGCCGGCGGCGAGAGCTCGTTGAGATACGCCGGGATGTTGCCCCACGCGCCTTGCACCGCGAGGCCCATCAGGAACGCGCCGGCGGCGAGCGGCAGCAGGGTGGTCGAATAGGCCCACAGGGGGATCACCGGCAGCAGCACGACGCACCCGAGCGCGAGGTTGCGCCGCCGCCCGATCCGCTCGGCGAACTGGCCGAAGCCGACCGAACCGATGATCGAGCCGACGTTGAGCGCGATCGCCAGCATGCCGGTGGTGTGAGTGTCGAACCCGCGCTGCTTTTGCAGGAAGGTCGGGTATAGGTCGCCGGTGCCGTGGCTGAGGACGTTCATCGCGCTCATCAGCACGATCAGGTAAAGCGAGAGCTTCCAATGTTGCGCCAGCACGGCGAGCACGTTGGGCCGCGGCTGGGCTTGTCGCGCGGTGAACCTGGGGCTCTCCTCGACCTTGCTGCGGACATACAGCACGAACAGCGCCGGCAGCACGCCGATGAAGAACATCGCCCGCCAGCCGATGGCGTCGAACAACAGGTAATAGACCAGGCTGGCGATGAGGTAGCCCATCGGATAGCCCGATTGGAGCAGGCCCGAGACGGGCCCGCGCATCTTCGCCGGGATCGATTCCATCACCAGGCTCGCGCCGAGGCCCCATTCGCCGCCCATGGCGAAGCCGAAGCACGCCCGGATCAGCAGCAGTTGCGGCAGCGATCCGGCGAGGCCGGACAGGCCCGACATCGCCGAGAACAACGCGATCACCACCATCAGGATCGGCCGCCGCCCGAAGCGGTCACCGAGCCAGCCGAACACCAGCGCGCCGAAAGGCCGCGCGATGAGAGTCAGCGTCAGCGCGTAAGTGACTTGCTGGACGCTGGCGCCGAATTGCTGGGCGATCGCCTTGACCATGAAGACGAGCAGGAAGAAGTCGAAGGCGTCGAGCATCCAGCCGAGATAGCTCGCCCAGATCGCCGTCTTCTGCGGACGCGAGAGCTCGCTGTAACCGGCGATCAGCTGCATGCCCGTCCCCCTTTACCCGCGCCCGATCCGATCCTAGCCTTCTGGCGGGCGAGGGCAAGGAGGGGTGATGGCGGACGGCAAGGTTGTGGGTATCGGCGCGGTGTTCCTGCGCGCGGACGATCCGGAGCGCCAGGCGGCGTGGTACCGCGACACCCTCGGCATCGCCGCGACCGAACCGGGCAAGGCGACGCCCGACGGCTCCTATTCGTGGGACGCTGCCGGCGGGGAGATGGTGTTCACTTTCGTCCCCCGCGCCAGCAGCGACTTCGCGCTGATCAACCTCAAGGTCTCAGGCATCGACGCGCTGATCGAACGCTTGCGCGGGATTGGCGTCGCGGTCGAGACCAACCCGGAATGGGACCACCCGAGCGTCGGCCGCTTCGCGCGCATCGCCGATCCTGAGGGCAACGCGGTCGAGTTGTGGGAGCCACCGGTTGAGTGACTGCGGCTGTTGCGTGCCTTGCATGCCAGTGTCATTGTCGTCTTGTGACCCGCCCTCCATCCAAGTCTCAGCGCATGGAGCTTCGGCAAGCTGTCTGAGAGCTTGCGGGAGGTAGAGGACTTCATCAGGCGGAATCCCGATCATCCCGCTCGAATAGCGCGTTAACTGAGCTGGCCAATCGTGGCTTACAGAGCGAAGGGCGCGCCTCACGGCACGCCCTTCCGGTAACTCGTCGCTAAACGTAACGCCTACTTCGGCGCCAGCACCATCAGCATCTGCCGGCCTTCGAGGCGCGGGTAGGCTTCGATCTTGGCGATCTCGGCGGTATCGTCGCGCACCCGGTTGAGCAGGTCCATGCCGAGTTCCTGGTGGGCCATTTCGCGGCCGCGGAAGCGCAGGGTCATCTTGACCTTGTCGCCTTCCTCGATGAATTTCCGCACGCTGCGCATCTTCACGTCGTAATCGTGGACATCGATGTTGGGACGCATCTTGATCTCCTTGATCTCCTGCGTCTTTTGCGTCTTGCGCGCGGCATTGGCTTTTTTCTGAGCCTCGTAGCGGTGCTTGCCGACATCGAGGAACTTGGCCACTGGCGGATCGGCGTTGGGCGAAATCTCGACCAGGTTCAGGCCAATCGCGGCCGCCTGCTCGATCGCTTCGTTGGTGTACATGACGCCGATGTTTTCGCCGTTTTCGTCGATCACGCGGACTTTGTCCGACTGGATCAGGTCATCGTAGCGCGGGCCGCTCTTCACGGGCGGGGCCAATGTGCGCCGGGGTGGACGGGCTATGGGGTGGTCTCCTGGATGCTGTTGCTTTGGACGCGGTTACTTAGGGGGATTCGGATCGGGTTGCTAGGGGCGATGCGACAAGTTCCGCCCCGTTTCGGCGAAGCCGGAATGGGGAGGCGGACCGCGACGGCGCAGCCGTCGTGGTGGAGGGGTCAGCCGCCTCAAGACCCCTCCGTCACGCGCCTGCGGCGCGCGCCACCTCCCCATTCTCGCTGCGCGAGAACAGGGAGGAACGTCTTATGCCGCTTTCCGCCACAGGGGGACCTGCACAAGCCGTCCCTTCGAGGGCAGCACCGCGTCGATCGCCGCGGCCGGCTGCAGCGCCTTGACGATCGCCGGGTCGGCGGCGTTCATCCCGCCGGTGAGCGCGCCGAACGCGGGGAGGATCATGCGGCCGGCGCTGCTCACTACGGCGCACGCCCGGCGGATCGAGCGGTCGCGCACGACGACTTGCAGGCGCGGATGGTAGTGGCCGGACAGCTCGGGCCGCGTTTCGCCGGCGAGCGCCTTGTGGCGCAGGACCAGGCCGGCGATCTCCAGTTCCTCGGCCAAGGTACCGCCGCAGGCCGCCTCCATCGCGGCATCGTGGTTGCCGGTGATCCACACCCAGTCGGTCGCGCGCACCAGCGCGTCGAGCATTCCGGCGGCGTGCGGTTCGAGCCGCGAAGGGCCGGCCGAGTCGTGGAAATTGTCGCCCAGGGTGTAGACCCGCCGGGCGCCCGTCTCGCGGATCGCCGCCGCCACGCGTTCGAGCGTCTCGCGGCTGTCGTACGGCGGCAGGAGCTGGCCGTGCCGGGCGTAGAAGCTCGCCTTTTCGAGGTGCAGGTCGGCCACCAGCAGCGCCCGCTCGCGCGGCCAGTACAGCGCGCGCTCTTGCACGATGGCGAATTCCTCGCCGGCGAACGAAAGGGGAACCATGGCTTTGCCTTGCACTAGCCCCCCGTGCTTGGCAAGCGGGGTTGCGGCGGGACGAGGAGTCGGGCGATGAAGTTCGAGAAGCAGGGAATGCCGGGTGTCGAATTCCACGACTGCAACATGGCCTCGGCAAAGTTCGATGACGTGAACCTTGGCGGAGCCTCCTTCAGGAACATCAACCTGCAAGGCGCGTCGTTCGATGACGTGAACATGAAGAACGTGCGCATCGACAACGTGAACATCGAGGGCCTGACGATCTACGGCTATGACGTCCACGCGCTGATCCAGCCGCTGCTGGAGCGCGACGGCGGCAAATGAGCGACTGGAGCGAGCAGACGGCCGAGGCCCGCGCATGGTTCGAGTCCCTGCGCGACCGGATCTGCGCGGCGTTCGAGGCGATCGAGCGCGAGGCCGGGTCGGACGCCAGGTTCGAGTACATCCCATGGAACCGCGACACCGCCGACAGCTCCGAAGGCGCCAAAGGAGACGGGGGCGGCGGCGTGCGCGGGGTGATGAAGGGCAAGGTGTTCGAGAAGGTCGGCGTCAACGTCTCGACCGTCTCGGGCGAGTTCGCGCCCGGCTTCGCGCAGACGATCCACGGCGCCAGCGAGGACACGCCCGGCTTCACCGCCACCGGCATCAGCCTGGTCGCGCACATGGCCAACCCGCACGTGCCCGCGGTGCACATGAACACCCGCTTCCTGACCACCAGCAAGGCCTGGTTCGGCGGCGGCGCCGACCTCAATC
>JANWHA010000046.1 GCA_025450635.1 Croceibacterium sp.
CCGCGCCAGTGGTGGGAGCACGGCATCTACGAGAACGATTACGTCAAGCGCGACGGCAAGTGGCTGATCGGCAAGCTCGGCTACAATCTGTTCACCCAAGCCGATTACGAAACCGGCTGGGCCGCGGCACAGCCCTTGCCGGCGCCGTTCTTCACCAAGACGGTCGCGGACGACCCGCTGGGTCCCGATGAGATAAGCGATGCGGCCTTCCCGAGCTGGCCGGAAACGGATCTTGTGCCGTTCCATTACGTCCATCCCGTGACCGGCGAGCCGATCGTCCCGGAAAAGCGCTAGAGCTTCGGGAGCGTCACGCCTTTCTGGCCCATGTATTTGCCGGCCCGGTCGGCATAACTGGTCTCGCACGGCTCGTTGCCTTGCAGGAACAGGAACTGGCAGGCGCCCTCGTTGGCGTAGATCTTCGCCGGCAGCGGGGTGGTGTTGGAGAATTCCAGCGTCACATGGCCTTCCCATTCGGGCTCGAGCGGAGTGACGTTCACGATAATCCCGCAGCGCGCGTAGGTGCTCTTGCCGAGGCAGATCACCAGCACGTCGCGCGGGATGCGGAAGTATTCGACGGTGCGGGCGAGGGCGAAGCTGTTGGGCGGGATGATGCACACGTCGGTCTTGCGGTCGACGAAGCTGTTCGAGGCGAAGTTCTTCGGGTCGACCACGGCGGAATCGACGTTGGTGAAGATCTTGAACTCGTCGGCGACGCGGGCGTCGTAGCCGTACGACGAAAGGCCGTAGGAAATGCACCCCTCGCGCCGCTGCGCCTCGACGAACGGCTCGATCATGCCGGTCGCCTGGGCCTGGTCGCGAATCCACCGGTCCGAGAGAATCGCCATGGTCGTGGGATTCCGGAGCGCGGCGAGCGGAGCAAGGGTGGCCACGACTTATCCCCCGGCCAGCAGGCTGGCGTTGCCACCCGCCGCAGTGGTGTCGACCGTCACCACCCGCTCGACCGCGAACCGCGGCAGGTAGTGCGGCCCGCCCGCTTTCGGCCCGGTGCCCGACAGCCCTTCGCCGCCGAACGGCTGGCTGCCGACCACCGCGCCAATCTGGTTGCGGTTGACGTAGAGGTTGCCGACTTTCGCATGTGCCTCGACGAACCGGCGCACAGAGTCGATGCGGCTGTGCAGCCCGAGCGTCAGGCCGAAGCGGGTCGAATTGATCTCTTCAAGCACCCCGGCGAGGTTGCCCGCCCGCCAGCGCACGACATGCAGAACCGGCCCGAAGTTCTCTTGGCTGAGCTCGTGGATCGAACCGATCTCGATAATCGTCGGGGCAACGAACGTGCCGGCCTTTGCGCTCTTTGGCAGGTCGCGTCGCCACAGCCGGCAGCCGGCCTTCTTCATTGCCGCGACGTGCCGGTCGAGCTTGGCCTTGGCCTCGGCGTCGATCACCGGGCCGACGTCGGTTTCGAGCCGCTCGGGATCGCCGATCACCAGCGCCTCGAAGCCGCCGCGGATCATTTCGAGCGCGGCGTCGGCGATGTCCTCTTGCAGGTAGGCGACGCGCAAGGCGGAGCAGCGCTGCCCGGCCGACTGGAACGCGCTCGCCAATACGTCGCGGGTGACCTGCTCGGGCAGGGCCGAGGAATCGACGATCAGCGCGTTCTGCCCGCCGGTCTCGGCGATCAGGGTGGCGATTGGGCCGGCGCGGGCCGCCAGCGCACGGTTGATCGCGTGCGCCGTGTCGGTCGAGCCGGTGAACGCCACGCCGGAAAGGCGCAGGTCGGAGGTGATCGCCGCGCCGACTTTGCCGTCGCCGGGGACAAGCTGCAGCACGTCATTGGGAATGCCTGCCTCGTGGCAAAGCCTGATGGCCAGCGCGGCGATCAGCGGCGTCTGCTCGGCTGGCTTGGCGAGCACGCTGTTGCCGGCGGCGAGCGCGGCGACGGTCATCCCGGTGAAGATCGCCAGCGGG
The DNA here is from genome assembly GCA_025450635.1 of Croceibacterium sp. GTDB lineage: Bacteria > Pseudomonadota > Alphaproteobacteria > Sphingomonadales > Sphingomonadaceae > Croceibacterium_B. The sequence goes on from JANWHA010000046.1 coordinate 1,927, forward strand.
AAGTTCCATGGGCTGATCGTGGCGAACACACCGCGACCGTGAAGGTGCAATGTGTTCTCTTCGCCGGTGGGGCCGGGCATCGGGTGCGGCCCGGCGAACAGCCGCCGCGCCTCGGCGGCATAGTAGTGCAGGAAGTCTACGGCCTCACGCACTTCCAGCACCGCGTCGAGCAGGGTCTTGCCCGCCTCCCGCTGGCACAGCGAGATGAACTCCGCGGTGTGCGCCTCGTAGAGATCGGCGGCGCGGTCGAGCAGCGCGGCCCGGGCGACACCGCCGAGCGCGTCCCACCCGGACTGCGCGGCAATGGCGCGTGAGAAGGCGAGGTCGATGTCCCCGGCGCTCGCGTAAAGCACCTGCCCGACGACCTCGCCGTTGTCCTGCGGGGAGCGAACTTCGTGTTCGTCGCCACTCGTGCCCGCGAGGACCGTCGGCGCGGCAGCCCATTCGCGGTCGCGCAACGCTTCAAGCTCTGCCAGCAACGGCTCGCGGACCAGCGGATCGGCGAGATCGACGCCGTGGCTATTCTGGCGATCGGGAAAGATGTTTGCCGGAAGCGGGATAGCCGGATTGCGCCGCGGTTCCAGCGCGGCGAGGTCCTTGACCGGATCGGTGGTCAGTTCGGCCACTGGCACTTCGGCATCGGCCATGCGGTTGACGAAGCTCGAGTTGGCGCCGTTCTCCAGCAGCCGACGCACGAGGTAGGCGAGCAAGTCCTTGTGCCCGCCCACCGGCGCATAGATGCGCACCCGCGTAGGATGATCGCCTTCCTGCTCGGCCAAGACTTCGTAAACGTCCTCGCCCATTCCGTGGAGCCGCTGGAACTCATATTCCCGGACTCTTTGTTGGCCTATCGCTTCGCTACTTGAGGCCGAGTGGCCAGCGAGCGCCTTGATCGCGCCGATGGTGTAGGCGTTGTGGGTCGCGAAGGCCGGGTAGATGGCGTCCTCGGCATTCAGCAGCTTGGCGGCGCAGGCGAGGTAGGAAACGTCCGTCGCCACCTTGCGGGTGAACACCGGATAGTCGCTGTAGCCGCCGACCTGGCTCAGCTTGATTTCGCTGTCCCAGTAGGCGCCCTTGACCAGCCGCACCATCAGCCGCCGGTTGTGCCGCCGCGCCAGGGCGACGACCCAGTCGACCAGCGGCACCGCGCGCTTCTGGTAGGCCTGGAGCGCCAGGCCGAAGCCCTGCCAGCCATTGGCGAAAAGCGCATCGTCGGCGGCCAATGCTTCGATGATGTCGAGCGAGAGCTCGAGCCGCTCGGCTTCCTCGGCATCGATAGTGAAGTGGATGTCGGCCCGGCTCGCCGCCAGCGCCAGTTCGCGCACCATCGGCATGAGCGCCGCCTTGGCCGCATCGGCGTGGTAGAAGTCGTAGCGGGGGTAGAGCGCGGAGAGCTTGACCGAGATGCCGGGGCTGGCCTTCACGCCGCCCTTGGCCTCCTTCGCCAGGCGCTTGATCGCGGCGGCGTAGCTTGCGCGATAGCGCTCGGCGTCCGCGAAGGTCATCGCCGCCTCGCCGAGCATGTCGAAGCTGTGCGAAAGCCCGCGCTTGCGCTCCGGCGCGGCGCGCTTCAGCGCCTCGTCCATCGTCCGCCCGAACACGAACTGCCCGCCGAGGATGCGCATCGCCTGCAGCGTTGCCTGGCGGATCACTGGCTCGCCCAACCGTGCTGTCGCGCGGCGGAGCGCGCTGGCGAAGCCCGTGTCATGCCGCTCGCTTCCGCGCAGCACTTCGCCGGTCAGCATTAGCGAAAAGGTCGCCGCATTGACGAAGGTCGAGGAGCTCTCGCCGAGATGCTCGCCCCAGTCGATTCCTGCCAGCTTGTCGTGGATGAGCGCGTCGACGGTCTCGGTGTCGGGCACGCGCAGCAGCGCCTCGGCCAGGCACATCAGCGCGATGCCTTCCTCGGTGGCAAGGCCGTAGCTTTGCAGGAAGGCATCGAGCCCCGCTGCCTTGCGCGCCCGCGCGCCCTCGATCAGCTTCGCCGCGAGCGTGGCCGCCTCTGCATGGACCTCCGAACTCGGCGCCGCCTGCCGCAGGCGCTCGGCGACGCACGCCTCCTCTTCCATGCGAAAGGCGTGGCGGAGCGCGCTGCGGTCGATCATGCGCGGCCCCTGCACTCGGTTTCACATGCAATCAAGTGCGCCGCGAAACGGCTTGGATTCGAATCACACTAAGGCACGAAGACACGAAGATGTCGCGCCGGTTCGCCGACGAGGCGACCTGTTCGTGGCTTCGTGTCTTCGTGTGAGAGAGTTGCCGGCGAAGCCGGCCTATCGTGCCTCAATCCACTCGTACCGGAACGCATCGCCGTCGCGCTTAACATGGCCCGCGCTCGTGCGGCGGAAGTGCGCGGGAAAGCACAGCAATTCCTCGTCGGCGGCGCGGTCCATCGTGCGCCTGCGGGTGGCGCTGGCTTGCGCTCCGTCGGCATCGAAGGCGAACTTCAGGTCGTGGCGAATGAGCTGGACCGGATGGTGGATCACGTCGCCCCAGAAGAGCGCCGGCGGGCCGCCGGCCTCGGCGTTGATCGTGCAGCAGCCGGGCGAATGGCCGAACGCCGGCTCGAGCCAGACGCCGTCGTGGATCTCGCGATGGGCGACGTGGTCCTCGTCGACCAGCTCGGCCTTGCCCGCCTCCATCACCGGCACGATCGAATCGAGGAACGCCTCGTGGTGCAGTTCCTCGCCTTCGGGGTTGGCGTGGAAGTAGTCGTAGTCGCGCTTGCCGAACAGGTAGGTCGCATTGGCGAACGTCGGTACCCATTTGCCGTTCTCCAGCCGGGTGTTCCAGCCGACGTGGTCGAAGTGCAGGTGGGTGCACATCACCAGGTCGATGTCCTCCGGCGCGAAACCCGTGCGGCGCAGGTTGCCGAGATAATCGGTGTCGAGCCCGCTCACCTCGGGCAGCGAGCGGTTCTTGTGGTTGCCGCAGCACGAATCAATCAGGATGGTGCGGCCATCGAGCTCGATCACCCAGCTGTGGACCGAAAAGGTCATGAAGCTGGTCTCGGGGTCGGGATTCACTTCGTCCGGCTGGTCGTACCATTCGAGCAGCCGGCGCATGTCGGCCTGGGTCGTGCCGGGCAACTGGCTCAGCAAGGGCACGGGACTGTCCATCTCGTGCACCTTGTGAATGCGCATGCGGCCCAATTGAATGGTGGGCTCGATCGGCTTCATTGCTCTCTCCCGGCCGCTGTTCTAGCGCGGCCGGCGCATCTTGGGAGAAAGCATGAGACAGGGCAACGGCCAAGCGGATTACCCGGTCCACGGCAACGGCACGGTCGCCGACGCGATCGCCGCCGTCCTCAAGCGCGAAGGCGTCAGCATCGTCTTTGGCTACCCGCGCAACCAGATCCTTGAAGCCGCCGCGCGGATCGACCTGCGCACCGTTATCGTCCGCCAGGAGCGTACCGGCGTGCACATGGCCGACGCGATGAGCCGCATGAGCAAGGGCGGCGATATGGGCGTGTTCGTGATGCAGCAGGGGCCCGGCGCCGAGAATGCGATGGGCGGCGTCGCCCAGGCCTTTGCCGAAAGCGTGCCGGTGCTGGTGATGCCGCAAGGCCATGCGCTCAGCCAGGCATACGTGCCGTACAACTTCAACTCGACCCGCTCGATGGCAAGCTTTGCCAAACATGCCGAGCCGATGACCAGCGGTGAGCAAGTGGTGCCGGTGCTGCGCCGCGCGTTTGCGATGCTGCGCAACGGGCGCCCGCAGCCGGTCGTGGTCGAGTTGCCGTACGATGTGCTGGAGAAGCCCTACCCCGGCAAGATGGATTATGCCCCGGGCAAGGTCGTCACGAGCGGCCCCGATCCGCGGGACGTGGAAGCCGCGGCCGAGCTTCTGATCGCGGCGGAGAACCCCGCGATCTACGCCGGGCAGGGCATCCACTGGTCGGAGGCCTACGCCGAGCTACGCGCTCTCGCCGAGCACCTCGCGATTCCGGTGATGACCAGCCTGCCCGGCAAGAGCGCGTTCGACGAGACGCACCCGCTGGCGCTCGGCTCGGGTGGCAACGGGATCAACGGCTGCGTCGCCAAGTGGCTGGCGGAGTGCGACTTGCTGTTCGGCGTCGGCTGCAGCTTCACTGCGACGCCGTTCGGCCTGACGATCCCGTCCGGCAAGCGCGTCATCCACGCGACGCTCGACCCGCTCGACATCGACAAGTCGGTGCCGAGCGAGGTGGCCCTCGCGGGCGATGCGAAGCTGACGCTGGCGGCGCTGCTCGAAGCGGTGAAGCGCCGCGTGCCCGAGAAGCGCGATGCCTCGAAAGTGGCGCAGGCCATCAAGGAGACAGAGCGCGAATGGCTGGCGAAATGGGAGCCGAAGCGCTCGTCGAACGCCTCGCCGCTTTCGCCCTATCGGGTGCTGCGCGACCTCTACGCTACGGTCGACGTGTCCAACACGATCGTCACCCACGACGCCGGCAGCCCGCGCGACCAGTTGGTGCCGTTCTGGAAGTGCGTCGTGCGGCACAGCTACATCGGCTGGGGCAAATCGACCCAGCTCGGCTACGGCCTTGGCCTGGCGATGGGCGCGAAGCTCGCCTGCCCGGACAAGCTGTGCATCAACGTCTGGGGTGACGCGGCGATCGGCTTTACCGGCACCGACCTGGAAACCGCAGCGCGCGAGAACATCCCGATTCTGTCGATTCTGCTCAACAACCACGCGATGGCTTGCGAGCTGCCGATCATGCCGGTCGCCACCGAAAAGTTCGCGGCGACCGCCATCACCGGCGACTACGCGGCGTTCGCCCGCGCCCTCGGCTGCCACGGCGAGCGGGTGACCGAGGCGGCCGAGATCGTCCGTGCTCTCAAGCGCGCTCTGGCGGCGATAGAGGCGGGCCAGCCGGCGTTGGTCGAGTTCATCACCGAAAAGGAAACCCAAATCTCGCGCGGGTGATCCTTCGAGACGCGACTTCGCCGCTTCGCGGCTCCTCCGTCGCTCCTCAGGATGAGCGGTTCTGGAGAATGCTGTAAGTAAAATTCGCTCATCCTGAGGAGAGACTGAGCGAAGCACCGCCGGTGCGAAGTCGAAGGCTCGTCTCGAAGGACTTTGCGTGAATCAAATCTCCTCACTAGGCTCACCTCAAACGAGAGGATCGAATGGCCGAACAATCAGACGTCATCATCGCCGGGGCCGGACCGGTGGGTATGCTCACCGCCCTGGCGCTGGCGCAAACGGGCGCGAAGGTGACGGTGCTCGAGCAGGAGCCGCACATCATCAACAGCCCCCGCGCGGCGGTCTATTTCCCTTCGACGCTGATCATCCTCGAGGAGCTCGGCATCCTGGACGAGCTCAACGCGATCGGCTTCCAGAACCGCACCTTCGGCACCCACATCCCCGAGTTCGGCTACTCCTCGGTCGTCACCACCGAGCCGATCGAGGGCATTCCCTACGATTACCAGCTTCACGCCGGCCAGCACGACGTCGCCCGGGTGGCGATGGAGCACGCGCAGAAGCTCGGCGTCGAGGTGCTGTTCAACCACGAGGTGGTCGCGCTGGACGACGAGCCGGATGGGGTCACCGTCACCGCCAAGACCGAGGCGGGTGAGAAGACCTTCAAAGCCCAGTGGCTGATCGGCGCCGACGGCGCCCGCAGCACGGTCCGCAGGCTCGCCGGGATCGCGTTCGCGGGCCATACTTGGCCCGAGCGGTTCGTCGCCACCAACGTGAAGTTCGATTTCCTGAAGCTCGGCTACCAGCAGGCGAACTTCGTGTGCGATCCGGTCAACATGGCGGTGATCGCGCTGCTCGACCGCGACGGGCTGTGGCGGTGCACTTATATGGAGGATTCCTCGCTGCCGCTGGAGACGTACGAGGAGCGCATCCATCAGCGCTACGAGTGGTTCATGCGCGGGAGCAAGGATTACGAGATCGTTTCGTCGAGCCCGTACATGCTCCACCAGCGCGCCGGCGAGACCCTGCACAAGGATCACGTGTTGCTGGCCGGCGATGCGGCCCACGCGACCAACCCGTGCGGTGGGCTCGGCCTTACATCGGGCGTGTGGACCGGCGTGGTGTTGGCCGACGTGCTCGGCGCCGTCATCCGCGGGGAGGAGGACGAAAGCATCCTAGACCGCTTCTCCGACGAGCGGCGGCGGGTGTTCTGGGAGGTGGTCAGCCCGGCGGCGACCGAAAACAAGCGCATGCTGCAGGAGAAGGACCCGGAGCAGCGGCAGAAGGACCTGGCTGCGGTGCGAGCGCTGTCGGACGACCCGGACTCGGGCGCGATGCTGATGCTGTTTGCGTACAAGGTGATCGGCGACGTGCTGCGGCCGAATTCGCGCTGGAAGGACGCCGACCCGACGCCGAACGTCCACCTCGATATTGCCGGCCGGCAAGGCCAGATCCACTGATGGCGAAGAGCTATCGCCCGGCCGACCTCCACGCCGCGGGCGCCCCGCGGCCGCTCGAGCTCGCCGCGCAGGGCTTCTTCTGGACCGGTGGCGAGATCGTCCGGCACGAGACCGCGGGGCCCGTCATGCGCGGGCAGCAGTATGTCGAGTACTGGATTCCGCGCGCGCTGACCCACAAGTGGCCGATCGTGATGATCCATGGCGGCGGCGGGCAGGGGACCGACTTCCTCGGCACCGCCGACGGGCGCGAGGGCTGGGTGCACTGGTTCGTCCGCCGTGGCTGGGCGGTCTATGTCGTCGACCGCCCGCAGCACGGCCGTTCGCCGTTCAATCCCGCCATCCAGGGCGAGATGAGCGGCGTCGCGCCAACGGTCTTCCTCGAAAAGCTGTTCACCCGGCCCGAAGCTTTCGAGGACAATTACCCGCAGGCGAAATTGCACGACAAATGGCCCGGGGACGGCACGATCGACGATCCGGCGTTCCGTCACTTCCTCGCCGGCACCGGCCCGACGCTGGCGGATCCGGTGCAGAGCCAGCGCGACGCGCAGCGCGCCGGGGCCGAGTTGCTCGACCTGATCGGCCCCGCGATCCTGCTAACCCACTCGGCCGGCGGTCCTCCCGGCTGGCTGATCGCCGACGCGCGGCCTGAGCTGGTCAAGGCGCTCATCGCGGCCGAACCCCTGGGCCCGCCGTTCACGGCGCTCAGTGGGCCGTTGCCCTACGGCATTACCAACGCACCGCTGAGTTACGATCCGCCGCTCGCCGAAGGCGATACGCTCGAATGGGAGGAACGTCCGTCACCCGGCGAGGGACTCATCGCCGGCAAGGTGCAGAAGGAACCGGCGCGGCGCCTGCGGAACCTCGCGAATGTGCCGATCGTCGTCGTCACCGCGGAGGCCAGCTGGATGGCGGCGGACAACCATGCGATGGTCGATTTCCTCGCCCAGGCGGGATGCGAGGCCGAGCACCTTAGACTCGAGGCTCGCGGCGTCCATGGCAACGCTCACGCGATGCAGCTCGAATCGAACAGCGACGAAGTGGCGGGTGTGGTCGAAGGATGGCTGCTCGAACGCGGCCTATGAGAAAATGCTCGCCAAGAGAGCTGATTGACAGTATCAAATAGGTCTGAGGAGAGGTCAGTGCGCAAGGCCATTGCAGGATTCGTTCTCGCGACGCTCGCCGCCGCCCCGCTGGCGGCGCAAGACGCTTATCCGGCCGAAGGCAACCTGCCGGCGCAGCCGCAGGTCAAGCGCCCCCGCACCCCGATTCCGCCCGAGCAGTTCGACAAGATGGTGCCCAAGCACCCGGGCCAGCTCGGCGTGCTGGCCCCGGCCAACGTCCACAAGCCGCGGCCCAAGCCGCCGTTCGACCTCACCGGCACGTGGTTCGTCGACCTGCGCGGCGGGTTCACCGACTTCATGTTCGGTCCGCCGTACCCGAAGTTCTACAAGGCAGGGCGCGAGGCGCTGATCGAAGGCGCCAAGGCGACGGCCGCGGGCAAGACTTACCGCGATGCGATCGGCCAGTGCTACCCTCCCGGCATGCCGATGGTCATCACCCGCGTGTGGCCGCAGAACTTCATCCAGATTCCCGACGCGATCTTCATGATCAGCGGGTTCAACAATTCGGTCCGCCAGATATTCATGGACGGGCGCAAGCACACCGATCCCGACATTGTCGTGCCGAGCTACAATGGCGAATCGATCGGCCACTGGGAAGGCAACACGCTGGTCGTCGACACCTCCTATTTCGAGCCCGAGCAGCACTACATCGACATGGGCATCCCGATTTCCGACCAGTTTCACATGGTCGAACGCATCAATCTGCTCGACGGCGGCAAGACCATGCAGATCCAGTACATAATGACCGACCCAGACATGTGGGAAGGCGAATGGCGCTCGACCAAGCGCTTCCTCAGGGAGGACAATACCGACATCAACGAAGCCGAGTGCATCCTGCAATACAACGAGCACCTGCCCGGCACCGAACTGGGCAGCGAAACGGCGAAAGAGCGCGGGCAGACCGAGCTCAAAGGAGTTACGAATGACAAGTAGAGCGATCGCGCTTGCGGCCTTCGGCGCGGCGGCCGTGGCCGTGGCCGTGCCGGCGATGGCGCATCACAGTTTCGCCATGTTCGACCAGCAGAAGATCATGACGCTCGACGGCACGGTCCACGAATTCCAGTGGACCAACCCGCATGCGTTCCTGGAAGTCGACGTGCCGGAAGCCGGCAAGACCACCCGCTGGAGCCTTGAGCTCAACAGCCCGAACAACCTCAAGCGCCAGGGCTGGAGCCGCGATGCGGTCAAGCCGGGCGACAAGGTGACCGTGCGGATGAACCCGTTGCGCGATGGCCAGCCCGGCGGGCTGTTCCTCGACCTCAGGTTCCCCAGCGGAAAGACGCTCGATTCCGGCCTGCCGAAGAATGGCAAGCCGGTGAACGTGCCGCAGCTCTAAGTGCGAGACAGGCGATGACCCACAAGATTAGCCGCTGGCTGCTTCCCGCGCTGGCTTTCATCGGCGCCCCGGCGCTGGCGCACCATTCCTACGCGATGTTCGACATGACCAGGACGGTCACGCTCGACGCCACGATCACCCAGTTCAAGTGGCAGAACCCGCACAGTTTCATCGAAGCCGACGTCAAGGCGCCCGAAGGTTCGGAGCACTGGGCGATCGAGATGACCGCGCCCAACAACCTGGTCCAGGAAGGCTGGAAGCGCACCACCCTGAAGCCCGGTGATCATGTGACCATCTTCGTCCACCCGCTGCGCAACGGGGACAAGGGCGGCAGCTTCGCCTCGGTCAAGCTCGCCGACGGCACCACGCTGGGCCAGAGCGCCTCGGGCAAGAAGAGCTGATGCGGCTGGCTGCGATCGCGCCGCTGGCGGCGCTGCTCCTCGCCACCGCCGCCGGCGCGCAAACGCTCGGCGCGGCGACCAAGTCGCCGCCGCCGGCCGGGGTCAAGGCGGGCCAAGGCGCGGCTTATCCGAAGGGGCATTATGCCTCGCTCGACAAGCTGCCCGACTGGGGCGGGGTGTGGTTCCTGACGTTCCAGGGTGCGGTCCCGGGCGCGGTGGCGCAGCCGCAGCCCAAGCTCAAGGGCGAGTACCTCGCGAGGCACGACGCGATGGTCGCCGAAGCAAAGGCCAACAACGGTGTCACCAAGCGTGAGCGCTCGTATTGCAGCCCGCCGGGCATGCCCGGAATCATGCGCCTGGCGCAATATCCTTACGAGTTCATCTTCGCTCCGGGCCGGGTGACGATCAACCAGGAAGCGTGGATGCAGACTCGCACGATCTGGACCGACGGGCGCAAGCATCAGGACGATCCCGACCCCACTTACATGGGGGATTCGATCGGTCACTGGGAAGGCGACACGCTGGTGGTCGACACGATCGGCATCGACCCGGCGCTCGACATCGCCACGGGCTACGGGCACTCGGACAAGTTCCACCTGGTCGAGCGCATCCATCTCGATCCCAAGGATCACGACATGCTGGTCAACGAGATGACGATGGACGACCCGGAGGCGCTGGCGGAACCGTTCCATACCACCGCGCGCTATCGCCGTGACCGCTACGGCCAGCTGCTCGAGTTCGAATGCTCGCAGAACGACCGCAATCCGGTCGACGCCAGCGGCAACACCACCTTCAAGTAACGGTCCCCCTCCCGCTCGCGGGAAGGGTTAGGGGTGGGGACGACCGCCGCCACAGACCCTCCCCCGGCCCTGCCCGCAAGCGGAAGGGGAGAACGGGGTGCCACCTTGTTGACGCAATCAAATGCGTCGTTACACCCCTCGTTCGGGACACCTAGACGATAATCCTTCGGGGAGGGGAATGCTCGAGGTCCACACTTGGGAGCCTAACGCGAATTCGGGCAAACCGCTGTTCTGCCTGCACGAAAAAGGCGTTCCGTTCACCTATCGCTATGTCGACATGGGCGCGCACGAGCACCACGCGCCCGCGTTTCTGGCGGTAAACCCCGACGGAACGATCCCCGCGATCGTCCACGACGGCTTCACGATGACCGAATCGACGCCGGCGATGGAATACATCGACGAAGCCTTCGCCGGCCCCGCGCTCCGCCCGAAGGATCCGTTCCGCCGCTGGCAGATGCGCGTGCTGATGCGCTTCATGGACAACGTCGTCGCGCCGTCGCTGGCGATGATCGCCTCCAACCGCCTCGCCGCACCGCGCTTCGCGGGCGAGGACCCTGACGAGCTCCGCCGCAAGCTCGACCGCATCCCGCTGCCCGAGCGGCGCTCGACCTGGGAGAAGCTGATGTTCCAGGCGACCCCGCCTGACGATATCGCCGAATCCGAGCGGCGGGTGTCGGACGCCATCCGCCGGTTCGACGGCATCCTCAGCCGCGAGGAATGGCTCGCCGGCGAGAGCTTCTCGCTCGCCGACATCTGCGTTTTCGCCACCTTCTACGGATTGCCACTGGCGCGCGAGGACGAGGTCAACGATGCGGCCAGCCCGCACCTGATGCGCTGGCTGCGCGCTTGCCACGCGCGCCCCGGACTGCAGGCGGCGCTGAAGATGGGCAAGGGCTTCGTCACCCAGCGTGCGGCGGATGTGCGCCAGAAACTCGGCGTGGCGGAGGCGGCGGCGTGACGATGCTGCTCCATTACGCGCCGGGTTCGGCCCATTCCGCCGCCGTGCGCATCGTCTTCGCCGAGAAGGGGATCGAACCGGAACTGCGCAAGCTCGACATGGTCCATTTCGAACAACACAGCTCCGCGTATCTGGCGATCAACTGCCATGGCACGGTGCCGCTGCTGGAGGCGGAAGGCCGCAAGCTGTTCGAAAGCTTCGCGATCCTCGAATACCTCGACGAGACCTATCCCGAGCCGCCGCTGATCGGCGGCGACCCGCGGCAGCGCTACATCGCCCGCAAGTGGGGCAAGTACGTCGAGACACACATCGCCCCGAACCTCGCCATCGCCCGCTGGGCTGCCCTGCACGGGCGGATGCCGGCGGAAGCCCAGGCGGGGCTCGCCAATCTCCTGCCCGAGCGCTGCGCCTTGTGGCTGCGCGCCATCGACGGCTTCGACCGCGAACAACTGGCCGCCTCCACGCACGCGATTCTCGCCGCCGGGCAGCGGCTCGCCGGCGATCTCGCGAACAACCCGTGGCTGGCCGGCGACGCCTTCACCCTGGGGGACGCAGCGGTTTACCCGCACGTCGCGCAGTTCGAGACGCTCGGCCTGCCGGTGCCCGCCGCCGTCGCCGAATGGCTGCGACGCGTGGCCGCGCGCCCTTCGGTGCAGGCGATCCGCGAGGACCTGTTCCCGGTCGCGGTGATGGGGCCGGAGCCAGGCCGATGGGGATGATATCCGATTGAATCACCGATAGAAAAGATGGTGAAGGGGAGAGCATATGCAGATTAGGATCGAAAGTTCGCGTGATCGCTTCACCGGCGGGATGGGCCGGCGGACGCGTTGGTTGGGCTGCATCTCGGCGCTGGCTTTGGGCGTTGCCTGGAGCGCATCCGCATCGGCGCAGGATGCGGCCAACCAGGACAAGAGCAAGACCGGCGACACGGCCGCGAAGGCCGACACGTCGAAGGACGCCAGCACGACCGACAAGGGCCAGGTCGGCGAGATCGTGGTCACTGCGCAGTTCCGCTCGCAGGCGCTGCAAAAGGTCCCGATGTCGATCACCGCGGTGAACGCGGACCAGATCCAGCAGCGCAGCATCACCAACGTGATCGATGTCGCGCAGGCCGCTCCGAACGTCACCATGACGGAGGGCGGCAACGGCTTCGGCAAGACCAACCAGGCGTTCATCCGCGGCATCGGCCAGCTCGATTTCAGCTTCGCGTTCGAGCCCAAGGTCGGGTTCTATATCGACGATGTCTATTACGCGACGACGTTCGGCTCGGTGTTCGAGCTGCTCGACATCGACCGCGTCGAGATCGAGCGCGGGCCGCAGGGCACGCTCAACGGGCGCAACTCGGTCGGCGGGGCGATCCGCATCTTCAACAAGAAGCCGCAGGGCGACAATTCCGGCTACGTCGAAGCCAGCTACGGCAGCTTCAACCATTACCAAATCAAGGGCGCGATCGACGTGCCGATCATCAAGGACACGGCGGCCCTGCGCCTGGCCGCGTCCTACAACAGCCGCGACGGCTGGGTTAAGCTGGAAAACTTCGCCTGCGCCCATCCCGACGTGGCCGGGACCCTGCCGAAGACCGGGCTCGACAACAACGGCGGCACCGGCGGCAGCCGCAACAGGTGCAAGGTCGGTACGCTCGGGGGCGGCGACGTGTTCACCACCCGCGGGCAATTGCGCGTGCACAGCGGCAGCTGGGAAGACAACGTCGAGGCCGACTATACCGATGACCGCTCGCAGGCGCCGGCCGAGACGCTGCTGCGGGGGAGCAACGGCGTGTCGTTCGCCGACAACACCCTGTTGCCCGACGGCAGCGGCCCGGCGCGCCCGCCGAACACGCCCAATGGCCTGGCCGTGTTCATCGGCGGGCCCTGGGGACAATTTTACCACCTCGCTAATCCACTAGTGCCCGGCGCATTCCCGGCCAGGCTGGACCCGTCAGCACCGGGAGCGGCTGCCTTGCTTGCGGCGCTCAATCCGCAGGATCCCTACGTTTCCTACGCGATCTTCGGCAATCCCGGCGGCGGCAATGCGCTCCAGCAATTCCAGAACCCGAACGTCAGCACGGTGAAGTCATGGGGTGTGTCGAACAATCTCGACATCAACCTGACGCCCAACCTCGATCTGCTCTCGATCACCGCCTACCGCCGCTACACCGGCGAGTTCGGGCAGAGCGACTTCGCGCTGCCCGCGCGCGAGGCCTACAACGAGGTGGCACACCACCAGTTCACGCAGGAAGTCCGGCTGAACGGTTCGGCGTTCGACACGCGCCTGCACTACACGCTCGGCGGGTTCTATCTCGACACCTGGAACGACAACTCGGGCCGGGTCCAGACCGCCGGTTTCTCGATCTTCGCCGGCCCGGCGGGCACGATCCCGTTCCTGCTCGACATGTATGTCGACGACAAGTCGACGGTGAAGAACATCTCGGGCTTCGCCCATGCCGATTTCGCCTTCAACGACATTTTCTCGATCGAGGGCGGCCTGCGCTACACGCACGAGAAGAAGACGTATTCGTACTTCCGCCAGAACGTGGGCCAGCCGCCCAACCTGCAGGGCCGGTCGCCCGACACGACGATCGAGCAGTGGAACCCGCGTGTCTCTCTGAATGCCCAAGTCACGCCCAACGTGCTGCTCTACGCCGCTTATTCGACCGGTTTCACCGCCGGCGGCAACGATCCGCGGCCGTTCTTTCCCGGGGACGTGAACCTGACCTTCGGCCCGGAACACGCCGCGGCCTACGAAGCCGGCTTCAAGTCGATGCTGTTCGATCGTCGCGTGCGTTTCAACGCCGACGCTTTTTGGACGGACTACAAGGATATCCAGACGTTCCTGTTGTCCAACACCATCGGCTGCGTCCCCGGTACACAGCCGGCGGGCCGCGGGCCGTGCACGATCTTCTATTACGGCAACGGCGGCAACGCGCGGATCAAGGGCTTCGAGGCAGAGCTGGAGGCGCGGCCGGTGCCCGACTGGCTGGTGACCGCGGCGCTCGGCTACACCGACTTCAAGTACAAGAAGCTGGCGCCGAGCGTTAACCCGACGGGCGATCTCAACTCGACCACGCTTGCCAGCCCGCAGACGCAGGTGCCGAAGTGGAAGCTGACCTTCGGCACGCAGTACGACATCGACCTGGGCGAGCACGGCAGCCTGGTGCCGCACGTCGACGTGACTTGGCAGAGCAAGGTTTTCTACACGACCAGCCTGATCGATCCGATCCCGATCCAGCCGGGCTACGCGATTGTCAACGCGCGGATCACCTGGCACAGCCCCGACAAGTCGTGGCAGGTCGCCGGCTACGTCACCAACCTGACGGACAAGCTCTATTACGTCGGCATCACCAACCTGCTGAACAACTTCGGCTATGCCTATGGCCAGGTCGGGCGACCGCGCGAATGGGGCCTGTCGGTGCGCCGCACGTTCTGACCGGGAGTCGGCGGCGGGCGTCCCTTCACACCGCTCGCCGCCGGCGCCAACTTGCGATAACATCGCCGCGGGTCGGAGAGGACGGCGGATGGCAGGCGTTGAGGGCGGGGCCGAACCGGCAATGCCCCCGATAATTGGGCCGGGCGCGAGCGCTGCCTCCGCCATCCCGCTCGACCCCGAGGCGTTCCCGCCGCCGCGCCAGGCGTGGTACACGGTCGGCGTCCTGGCCGTGGTCACCACGTTCGCGCTGCTCGACCAGAACATCCTCGGGCTGCTAATCCAGCAGATCAAGACCGACTTCCACCTGACCGATTCCGAAGCCGGCCTGCTGCTCGGGCCGACCCAGGCGATGTTCTACGCGCTCGTGGCGGTGCCGCTGTCGCGGTATATCGACCGCTGGACGCGCAAGTGGATCATGCTGGGCGGCCTCATCGTGTGGAGCCTGGCGACCGCGGCCACCGGCCTCGCCGCCAGCTTCGGGCAGGTGTTCGTCGCGCGGTTCTTCGTCGGCGCGGGGGAATCGTTCAACGGCCCGACCGCCTATTCGATCACCGCCGACTGCTTCCCGCGCGAGAAGCTGCCGCGGGCGATCTCGACGCTGCAGATCGGCTCGGTCGCGGGCAGCGGCCTGTCGCTGCTGGCGGGCGGCGCGGTGATCTGGTTCGTCGCCCACTGGGGCTCGCCGGACCTGCCGCTCGTCGGTGTGCTGCGGCCGTGGCAGGTGGTGCTGATCGCCGTCGGCCTGCCGGGGCTAATCGTTTCGCTGCTGCTGCTGACGATCAAGGAGCCGCCGCGGCGCAACCGTCGCCTGGCCGCGCGCAACACCGGCTTGCGGCAGACCCTGCACTATCTGTGGCTGCACTTCGCGGTGTTCGGGCCGATGTTCATCGGCCTGACGCTCGGCTCGCTTGACACCGGCAGCCGCCAGTGGGGCGCGGCGTTCTTCGAGCGGACTTACGGCTGGCCGCCGCAGGAATACGCCCTTGTCGGCGGCGTCATCTCGCTGGTGTGCATGTCGATCGGCCTCTACCTCGGCGCCAAGTGGGCCGAGTGGTTCCAGAAGCGCGGCGACGCTGCGGGCATGTACCGAGTGATCCTCTACACGCGGCTGGCCGCCATTCCGTTCGCCATCCTGATGCCGGTGATGCCCACGGCCGAGCTATCCATGGCCTGCAACGCCGTCGCCTTCCTGACGCTGGGCATGAACGGGCCGATGCTCAACGCGGCGATGCTGGCGATTACACCCAACGAGGTGCGCGGGCAGGTCATGACGCTGTACCTGTTCATCTACACCGTCGTCGCGGTGGGGCTGGCGCCATTCATCACCGGTCTGACGACCGATTACCTGTTCACCTCGCCCGGCGACCTCCGGTGGTCGATCATGCTGTTGCACATCGTGTTCATGCCGATGGCGCTGGCGGTCACCTGGCTTGGCCTCAAGGCCTTCCGCCGCGAGGTCAATCGTTTGAACGCCGAAGATGCCGCAACCGGGCGGGTGAACTGATATCCCCCCTCCCGCCTGCGGGAAGGGTCAGGGGAGGGAATGAACTTCGTCATCGGGTCAGCGTCCCCTCAAGGGGATGAGAAGCGATAGTTCACACGTCATTCCTGATCGTCGCCAGTGCGCCGCCGTCTATCTCCCAGCGGGCGCCGTTGACGTAGCTCGCCTCGTCGCTGAGCAGGAAGCTGACCACCTGGCCGACTTCCTCGGGCTGGCCGACGCGGTTGAGCGTGGCGACTTCGCCGAGCTTGGCCATGCCCGCCTCGACGCTGTCGAACATCTGCTCGAGCATGCCGACCAGCAGGGGGGTCTCGATCACGCCGGGCTCGACACAGTTCACTCGCACGCCCTTCTGCGCCACCTCGCTGGCCGCGGTGCGAGTGAGGCCGACCGCGCCGTGCTTGGCGGCGTTGTAGGCGCACGCTCCGGCAAGGCCGCGCTCGGAGCCGATCGAGGCGGTGTTGACCACCGCGCCGCGCCCGCGCGCGACCATCGCCGGGAGCACGTGGCGCAGGCCGAGGAACATCCCGCGCAAGTTGACGTGGAGCACGTGGTCGAACTCCTCGACCGGGTATTCGTGCGTCGGGGCGAGGATGCCCTCGATCCCCGCATTATTGAAGAAGCCGTCGACGTGCCCGAACGCGTCGAGCGCGGCTTGGGCGTAGGCCTTGACCTGCGCTTCGTCGGCGCAGTCGGCGTGGAAGGCGTGCGCGTCGTGCCCGGCGGCCTTCAACTCCGCGGTGCGTGCGTGCAGGCGGTCCTCGACGATATCGACCAGCATCACCCGCGCGCCTTCCTCGGCGAGGA
>JANWHA010000047.1 GCA_025450635.1 Croceibacterium sp.
AACCGCTCGAACGCTTCATCCCAGCTCGCCCGGTCCGCGTGGTCCCGCATAGTTGGCAGGAGGCGAAGGACCAGTAGGGCGTTCACCATCCCGTGTTCCAAGACCTGAGCCATGTACATGGCCAGCCCGAACCGGGCATAGACTTCCCGTGTCAGTTCGCTTTCAGCGTCGGTGACGGGCCATATGGCGCCAGGTTCAAAGCCTTCCATTCTGCTCCCATGGTTCGATCACATTCCCCAATCGACGAATTTGGGGGCCTTTTTGGGGGCCTCTCAAAAATCGCTCGCCATAGGATCGGTAGAAATAAGCCATTTCTTTACATCAATTCGAGCCCGTCACCGCCCACGCGGGAATCACGCTTTACGCCGAACAGCGCACGCGCCCATGCTCGATCAGCATAGTGGTGCCCTCGTCCAGGCCGGTCCATTCCTCCTTGTCGAGCGGGACGCTGGCCAGCAGCACGGCATGCTCGGGCGCGGTTTCCATTTCCGCGCCCTCGGTCGACCAGTGGTCCTCGCCTGGAGTCAGAGTGCGCATGTGCAGGGCGGGGGCGCGGGCTTCGCTGAAGACGCCGTTTTCCTCGTAGCGCCGCTTGTCCGCGTGAACGAACAGCTGCTCGCCATCGGTGAACAGGAAGTTGGCGGTACCTTCCTTTCTCATCTCGACGCAAAAATCGCGGAACACCGCAAAGCGCTGCTCGGGCGTGGCGCCCGGCTCGAGGACCGTCAGGCGTTCGAGGAGGAGCATGAAGGCAAGCTCGCTGTCGGTTTCGCCCACGCAGTTCGCCGCCGCCTGGCTGGCGGCGAAGCGGGTCTTGAGCTGCGGCAGGCTGCCGTTGTGCGCGAAGTGCAGCACGCGCCCGAAATAGGTGCGGCGGAACGGATGGGTGTTGGCGAGCAGCGCTCCGCCGGCGGTGGCCAGCCGGACGTGGGCCATGACAAGCCGGGCGGGCGGAGCATGGGTGGCGACCAGGCGTTCGAGGGCGCTTTCGCTTGCCGCGGCGGGTTCCTTGAACAGGTAGGCGTCGCGGTGCTGGGCGAACATGATGCCCCAGCCGTCGCGGTTGCGGAACCTGCCGCCGCCGCGCCGGGCGAAAGCGCGCAGCTCGTAATGGATGCGGATCGGTTGATCGCTCGAGACCGCGAACAGCTCACACATGTACAGCCGGCCTGTGCTCAGGTTTTCGCATTCGCCTCGGCGACCAGCGCCTTGGCCTTGTCGCTCGACCAGTCGTAGCCGCCCTGCATGCGCCACACCTCCTTGCCCTCGGCATTGTAGAGCACTGTCGTTGGCAGGTTTGCCTGATAGGCCATCGCCAGGCCGTTGTCCGGGTCGAGCCACGGCTGCAGGTTGAGGAACTGGTGCTGTTCCAGGAACGGATTGACCGCCGCCGCGCCCCTGAGGTCCTCGCTCACCGCCAGCACCCGCGGCATGCCCGGCTCGTGCGCCAGCCGGTCGAGCTTGGGCATCTCGGCCACGCACGGCGCGCACCAGGTGGCCCACAGGTTGACCAGCAGCGGGCCCTTGAGCGTCGCCAGGTTGAGCTTGATGCCGTTCGCGCCGCTGATCGTGACGGCGGGCAGCGGCTGGCCGGCATGGCTGCGGTCGAGCGTGCCGTTGAGCGCCTCGGCTTCGCTTTCGCTCGCCTGAGCCGGCGGCGCGGCGGGCGCTTCCTTCTGTTGCGCCTGTTCCGCGCTTTGCCTACTGCAGCCCGCCACTACGAGGACGATCGGCAGCGTGAGCGAGAGCAAGGGCAAACGGGGCATCATATCGGGCTCCAACCAGATGTGGGGCGGGCGCTTCGGAGAAGGACCCGCGGCGATCATGCGCGAGATTAACGCCTCGATTCCCTTCGACAAGGCGCTCTGGCGGCAAGACATAGCCGCGAGCAAGGCCCATGTCGCGATGCTCGGCGCTTGCGGCATCGTTTCGGGCGAGGACGCCGTGGCGATCGAGCGCGGCCTCGACCAGGTCGCCGCCGAGTACGAACGCGACGGGGTGCCCGAGGACTGGGACCTCGAAGACATCCACATGACCACGGAAAGCCGGCTTGCGGACCAGATCGGCGCCGCGGCCGGGCGGCTGCACACCGCGCGCAGCCGCAACGACCAGGTTGCGACGGACTTCCGGCTGTGGGTGCGCGACGCGATCGACCAAGCCGACGCGGGGCTGGAGGCCCTGCAGCGGGCGCTGGTCGCGCGCGCCGGCGAGCATGCCGACAGCATCATGCCCGGTTTTACGCACCTGCAGACGGCGCAGCCGGTCACGCTCGGCCATCATCTGATGGCTTACTACGAGATGCTGCGCCGCGACCGCTCGCGCTTCCATGACGCGAGGCTGCGGCTCAACGAATGCCCGCTGGGCAGTGCGGCGCTCGCTGGGACGGGATTTCCGATCGACCGCGAGATGACCGCGCAGGCGCTCGGCTTCGCCCGGCCGACCGCCAACAGCCTGGACGCCGTGTCCGACCGCGATTTCGCGCTCGATTACCTCACCGCGGCGGCGCAATGCGCGCTGCATCTTTCGCGACTGGCCGAGGAGTTCGTCATCTGGGCCAGCCAGCCCTTCGGCTTCGTGCGGATGCCGGATTCGCTGAGCACCGGCAGCTCGATCATGCCGCAGAAGAAGAACCCCGACGCGGCCGAGTTGGTACGCGGCCACTCGGGGCGGGTCGTCGGCGCCATGACCGCCTTGATGGTGACGATGAAGGGCCTGCCGCTCGCCTATTCGAAGGACATGCAGGACGACAAGCCGCCGGTATTCGAGGCGGCCGGGCTGCTCACGCTGTCGATCGCGGCGATGACCGGCATGGTCGCCGAGGCGGGGTTTCGCACCGACCGGATGCACCAGGCGGCCGAGCTCGGCTATGCCACCGCGACCGACCTCGCCGACTGGCTGGTGCGCGAGGCGGGCATCCCGTTCCGCGAAGCCCATCACATCACCGGCTCGGCGGTGAAGCTGGCGGAAGCGAAAGGCGTCGCGCTCGACAAGCTCTCGCTCGCCGAGTTGCAGGCGATCGACCGGCGCATCGATGACAGCGTCTTCGCGGCGCTGTCGGTCGAGTCCTCGGTCGCCGCGCGCAAGAGCCATGGCGGAACCGCGCCCGAACAGGTAAGACAGCGTGTCGCCGAAGCGCGCCGGGCGCTGGGGATGGATTCATGAACCGTCGCTTCGTCATCATCATGCCTCTCGTCCTCCTCGCCGCCGCGTGCGCGCAGAAGAAGGATCTGAGGCCCGTCGCCGGCGAGCCGCTGCCGCCCGCGCCTTATGGCGCCGATCATCAGCCGAGCGCCGAGGAGCTGCTCCAGCGCAACTCGCAATCGGCGCCGGAGCGCAGCGTCGAATTGCGCACCCGGTCGGAAGAGCGCACCGACGATCCGTTCGACTTGCCCCCGGGGGGCTGACCGTTGGATCATTTCCAACCGCAGAACGGCGAACTCCATGCCGAGGACGTCGCGCTTGTCCGGATCGCCGACGAAGTCGGCACGCCGGTCTACGTCTATTCGCGCGCGACGCTCGAGCGGCACGCGCGCGTGTTCCGAGAGGCGCTCGCTTCGATCCCCAGCAAGCGCATCGCCTTCGCGGTGAAGGCAAACCCCAACCTGGCGGTGCTGCGCGTGCTCGGCCGGCAGGGGTACGGCGCCGACGTCGTCTCCGGCGGCGAGATGAAGCGGGCGCTGGCGGCGGGCATCGCGGCGCGCGACATCGTCTTCTCCGGCGTGGGCAAGAGCGCGCGCGAGATGGCCGAAGCGCTCGACGCCGGTGTCGGCCAGTTCAATATCGAGTCGGAAGAGGAGGGCATCGAGCTCGCCCGCATTGCTGACGGCAAAGGGATGCGCGCGGTCTGCACCCTGCGCGTCAATCCGGACATCGATGCGGGCACACACGAGAAAATCTCCACCGGCAAGGCCGACAACAAGTTCGGCGTCCCGTTCGATCTCGCCGTCGGCATCTATGCCCGGCTTGCGGCGCTGCCCGGGTTGCAGATGCGCGGCCTCGCCGTCCACATCGGCAGCCAGCTGGCCGACCTGAGGCCGCTCGAACTGGCGTTCGAAAAAGTCGGCGCGCTGCTGTCGATGCTGCGCGCCGCCGGTTACCCGGTCACCCACGTCGATCTCGGCGGCGGGCTCGGTGTGCCGTACAAAGCCGGCGAAGAACTGCCCTCACCGGCCGAGTATGGCGAGATGGTCGCCCGCATCACCCACGGCTGGGACGTCGAGCTGATGTTCGAGCCCGGGCGCGTGATCGCCGGCAACGCGGGCGTGCTGCTGACGCGGGTGATCCGGGTGAAGCGCAACGGCAACCGTCCGCCGTTCGTCGTCGTCGACGCGGCGATGAACGACCTCGCGCGGCCGGCGCTGTACGGCGCGTGGCACGATTTCGACGCGGTCAGGCCGACCGGTGAGCGGATGACCGCGCACATCGTCGGGCCGATTTGCGAGACCGGCGACACCTTTGCCCGCGACCGCGAGTGCGACGCGCTCGTGGCCGGCGATCTCGCTGTGTTCCGCACCGCCGGAGCCTACGGGGCAACGATGGCGTCGAGCTACAACAGCCGCGGCTTCGTGCCCGAAGTGCTGGTTGACGGCGACAAGTATGCCGTCGTCGCCGACCGCATTCCGCCCGAAGAGATATACGCTGCCGAACGTGTGCCGGAGTGGCTGGGATGAGGAGCCTGCCCCTCTTCCACCGTATTGCCGGCCAGCCGGTGATCGTGCTGGGGGAAGGGCCGGCGTCCGACGCCAAGCGCCGGCTGGTCGAGCGCGCCGGAGGACAGGTCGTCGGCGACCTGCAGACCGGGATCGAGCGCGGCGCGCGCCTCGCGTTCGTGGTCACCGACGACCAGCCAGAGGCCGAAGCCGCGGTGATGCGGCTGCACCGCGCCGGGGTGCTGGTCAACGTCGCCGACCGTCCGGGGTTGTGCGACTTCACCACCCCGAGCATCCTCGATCGCGATCCGGTGCAAATCGCCATCAGCACGGAGGGCGCCTCGGCCGGGCTCGCCAAGCATCTGCGGCTGAGGCTCGAGGCGCTGCTTCCCGCTGGCCTCGGCCTGCTGGCCCAGGCCCTGGGCGCGGCGCGCGACGCGTTGCGCGAGCGCTGGCCCGACGCGGGCGATCGCCGCCGGGCGCTGGACGAGGCGTTGAAGCCGGGCGGGCCGCTCGATCCGTTCGTCGAACACGGCACCGCCGCGGTGGACAACTGGATGCGCGATTCCGGCCAACGCGCGCAGACCACCCGCGTCGAACTGACGATTGCCACCCACACGCCCGACGGCCTGACCTTGCGCCAATTGCAATTGCTCGGCGCCGCGGACGCGATCCTCTACGAGTCCGGCGTCCCGGCTGCCGTCCTCGATATCGCGCGCGCCGATGCGCCGCGCCTCTGTCTGCCGCATGATGGGCCGATGCCCGAGGGCCTGGTACTGGTCTTGCGCCGCCGCTGACCCACCGGTTCCGGCGATTACAGGGATTTAATTTCGGCCTCGAAGCGCGGCACGGCAGCATCCCTGGCGCGAGGCATCGGCCTCGCTTGTCAGGGAGACAAATCATGACCCTACCCGTTCTCGATCTAGCCACCTTGCCGGAACTGGCGCATCTCACCGGTGCGCCCCCGACAGCGATCTTCGGCAACCGCCCGTCGGCGCAGATGCCGGGCAGCGACGATTCGATCGTCATCCTGGCGACTTATGTCTACGAGACCGGCGGCGGCGCCGGCTGAAGCGCAACGCGAAATGAGGGTCGCTCCGGACATCGCCGCCCTGCGCAAGGACCGCGCGCCGCAGTTGCAGGCGCAGGCGGCGATGTTTGCCGCGCGCGAAGCCTGGCAATTCGAGGCCGGCGTCGCACAGGTGCTGGCCGATCTCGAAGAGTTCGGGCGGGGAGCGCCGCTCTCCTCCTGCCTCGCGCTGGCCGAACTGTTCGCCACGGGCGAGGCCGCGGGACAATTCGCGGATCGCTTCTCCAGCGCTTTCGCCGGCGTCCTTGCGAGGGAGCCATTGGGCCAGTTGCCGTTTCGCCACGGGTATGACGGCGTGCTGTCGACCTTGCTGCTGGCGCGTTCGGGGCCAGCGCGGCTCACGCTGGTGGCGCACGAGCCGGGCAAGTACGAGGCGTCGAGCGTGCTGTTCAGCGACGGCGCTCGGCACGATGCGGTGATCGCCGGCGAAGCGACCGCGCGCCTGACCACGCGGCTGGTCGACGGCTCGTTCGAGCATGATCGGCTGAACCTGGCCGCGCAAGCGCGCCTGGCGCTCGACCTTTCCCGCAAGGCCTTGTTCGTCGAGCGCGTCGAGCGGCGGCTGGTCGCCCTGCGGCTTCAGCGTGATGCGCCGATGGCGGGGCCGGTGCGCGAGTTCTCGCTGGCCGACGGCCGCCTGCTCCAGCAATCGGCCGGCGAGCCGCGCCACAGCCGCCACGAGATGATGGTCGCGCTGCTCGGTCGGATGAAGCGGCGCGAGGCGGCGCCGCTGATCGCCGAGATCGCCGGCGAGGCGTGGCCCGACACGCTGCGCTGGCAAGCGCTGCGCGAGGCGCTGGCGCTCGACACCGCCATCGGCTTTGCGGCGCTCGGCCGCATCGCCCGCTCGTCCCTCGATCCGCTCGCGGTACCCGCCGGGGCATTGCGGGCGCAACTGATCGAGGCGCATCCGGAGCTGCGCCAATTCGAGGAAGCGCAATGCCGAGAGTGATCGAGCTGGAAGACGCTTCTCCCTGCAACCTGGGGGAATGCCTCGCCGCGCTCGACGCTTCAGGCTTCGACCCGCTCGACGAAGGCAGCCTGCTTCATGCCGCCGGCTGGCTGCGCCGCCTCGGCAACGACCGCGAGTTCCTCGCCGACATCCTCGTCGCCGAGCTCAAGCAGCGTCATCGCCAGGATGACGGGCGCAACACCTACGGCCCGCAAGTGGTCATGCTCTCCCCGCTCGGCCGCGACTACTTCCTGCGCGCCAATATCTGGCCGTCGAGCGACGAGAGCCTGTTCCGCACCAGCGGCGGCGGCCCGTTCGTCTACGAGCTGCCGCACGACCACAACTTCGACTTCCTCACCCTCGGTTACTTCGGCCCCGGCTATTGGTCGGATTACTACGAGTACGATTACGAGGCGGTCTCCGGCGCGGTCGGCGAGCCGGCCGGGCTGCGTTTCGTCGAGCGCGCGCGGCTCGAGCCGGGCAAGCTGCTGCATTACCGCGCGCATCGCGACGTCCATTCGCAGCTTCCGCCCGATGCACTGTCGGTTTCGCTCAACGTGATGCATTCGGGCGGGGCGCAAGGCTGGCTCGACCAGTACAAGTTCGACATCGCCAAGAACACCATCGCCGGCGTGCTCGGCCCCGGCGCCAGCGAGGTGTTCATGCGCATCGCCGGTGGGTTGGGTGGGGAGGAAGCGCTCGACCTTGCCGAGACCTTCGCCCGGTTTCATCCGAGCGAGCGCATGCGCCTGACCGCGTTCGAGGCCCGGGCGGGCGTGGTGGAAGCGCCCGCGCGCGACGAAATGTGGCGGCGGGCGGAAGGCTGCGGCTCGCGGTTGGTGGCGTTGGAAGCGAAGCAGCGGAGAACGGCGCTCGCAACGGCCAGCTGACACAGCGGGAATCGCGAGCCTAGAACACGCCTCCCGCCAGCGCATCGAGCGCGCCTTGCAGGATCACTGCGGCGGCGTGGCTGTCGATGCGCTCGGCGCGGCGGGCGCGGCTGATGTCCTGGGCGATCAGGTCACGCTCCGCGCTGGCGGTTGACCAGCGCTCGTCCCACAGCAGCAGCGGCAGCCCGAGACTGGCGAGATTGCGGGCATACGCGCGGGTGGACTGAGCGCGCGGCCCCTCGCTGCCGTCCATGTTGAGCGGCAGGCCAAGCACGATGCCGGCAACGCTCCGCTCCTTGGCCAGCGATCGCAGCGTCTCGAGATCGCGCAGCCACTTGCCGCGGGGCAGCGTCTTGCCCGGGGTGGTGAAGCGCCAGCCGGCGTCGGACAGCGCCGTGCCGATCGTTTTCGTCCCGAGGTCGAGCCCGAGAAGCACACCCCCGTCCGGCAGCGCCAGCCGGAAGTGCGCGACGCTCGTGGTGATCAGAATCTCTTCGCTGTCCATGTCCGCATCCGCCGCGCGACGTCCTGCCGCAGGTTCTCCCAGAACAGCGGGATGTCGTACACGTGATAATTGTTGCCCGGCAGGACGTAAGGGCCGAGGTCCGGCGGGTTGCCGATCAGCAGCAGTCCGCGCGGCCCGCAGCTCGCCGAGACGGCGTCGGGCACCAGCTTGCCGCCTGTCAGATCCGTGTTCGGGACCAGCGTGCCGAGATCGGCCGAAGCGGGCGCGCTGCCGTCCAGCGTGCCGGTCAGCGGATTGACGCAGAGCAGGCCCTTGTCGCGGCGCGGCGCGCCGTCGAATCCCGCCGAATGCTGATAGCGTTCGAGCAGCATGCCCGGGTCGGCCGGCTGGGCGAAGCTGGACCAGGTGACGATGCACCCGGCCTGGTCCGCCCGCGCGCACGCCGGCAGGCCGAGCGCGGCGAGATCGTGCTGGACCGAGATCGGCCAGCCGATCGGATAGGCCATCGCGATGCGCTTCTGCAGCAGCGTCCCGGCAATCCGCCTGCGCAACAGCTCGTCGATCAGCAGCGCGCCCTGGCTGTGCCCGGCGAGCACGATCGGCGTGCCCGGCGCGACGTGGGCGAGGAACTCGTCGAATGCCTGGCTGACATCGCTGTAGGCGAGATCGAGCGCCTTCTCAGCGTCCAGCGAGTTGCTCAGGAAGGCGGCGACGGCGGCCTGGCGGTAGCGTGGAGCCCAGATTTCGCTCGCCTGGCCGAACGGGCTCGCGAGGCCCTTGACGAACAGCCGGGCCCGGGCGCGCGCGCCGGCATCGTCGAGCGAGGCGTTCCAGCGGTCGCGGCCGAGGTAGCTCGTCGGGTGGACGAAGAACACGGCGAACTTCGGCACGTCAACCGGCGCCGGCGGCGCGTTGGCGGGCTGCCAGCGAGCCCCGTCGTCGGGCATGCCGGGCCGCGCCAACCACATCTTCGGATCGGCATAGGCATTGCCGGCCAGCGGTTGCTGGGCGACGAAATGGCCCTTGGGCGTGAACGCCAGCCGCGTGAGAGTATCCGGGAATAGCCGCAGCGCCAGCAGCACCGCGAACACCAGGAGTACACCGACGACGATGAAGTAGAGGAACTTGCGCGCCATCGGCCGTTGTCAGCGTTCACCCTCGGCGATCTCGGCCCGCCGCTGGAGCCAGACCTTGGCCATCGCCAGCAGCGGGTCGGCGAGGAACAGGCCGAGGACGCCGAACAGGATGCCCATGATCAGCTGCATCGCCAGCTCCACCGCGGGCGCCAGGTCTACCGTTCGCCGGGCGATCAGCGGCACGACGATATTGCCATCGATGTTCTGCACCACGAAATAGACGATGATCGTGTACACGCCCATCTCGGTCCCGCCGGAAAAGCCGACCAGCACCATCAGGATCCCCGAAACGATCGCGCCGATGTTGGGAATGAACGCGAGCAGGCCGGTGATAATGCCCAGCAGCGCGGCCAGCGGCACTCCGCCGATGGCGAGCGCCAGGAAGATGAATACCCCCTCGAAGGCCATGCCGACCAGCCGTCCGGCCATCAGCCGTCGCAAAGTGAAGGCCATGCGGTCGGCGGTGAGAAGGAATTCGTCGCGCCTGTCCTGCGGCAGCATCCACGCGATGCCGCGCTCGTAAAGCCGCGGCTCGAAGGCGATGTACAGGCCGATAGTCAGGATCAGGATGACTGTCGCCACAGCCCCGATGATGCCGCCGATCGCCTTGGTCACCGTGCCGACGCCGCTCAGCGCGGTGCCGGCGAGGCGGGTAACGTCA
The DNA here is from genome assembly GCA_025450635.1 of Croceibacterium sp. GTDB lineage: Bacteria > Pseudomonadota > Alphaproteobacteria > Sphingomonadales > Sphingomonadaceae > Croceibacterium_B. Next base: position 9,845 of record JANWHA010000047.1, read on the forward strand.
CCCGCCTCCACCGCGAAGCCTTTCGTCTGCAGCCACGCGATCAGCCGGATCATCTGGTGATTGAGCAGGCCCGGGAGCTGCGCCGCCTGCACCGAGATCTGCGAGCCGGCAAACCAGCCGAGCCAGACGAAGAAGCCGATCGCCACGACCAGCACGATGGCGAGCCGCCAGTTGCGGCCGATCTTGAGCACCCGGCCCAGCAGCCGCGCGCCGCCGTCGAGCAGGGTGGCGAAGACCAGCGCACCGAAGATGACCAGGAGCGCCTGGCTGACATAGACCGCCAGCACGGCAAGGCCGACGACCGCCACCCACACGGCCGCCCTCGCGGCCTCGCGGCGCAGCTCGGGGCTGGAGATTTGCGTCGGGCTGGAACCGATCGGGCGATCGGGGTCCTTGTGCTCGACGGCTTTGCTCATCTGCCCTTGGCCCTGCCCCTGATTTCGGGGCGCAGGCTGGTCCAGGCGCGGCCCGGGCGAAAGGCCTTCCACCAGCTCACCGGGTTCCACCAGTGCTCGGAACCGTCGAGCGAGAAGGTGAGAAACTCGGCCCGGCCGCCGACGTTGGCGAGCGGCACCGGGCCGCCGAGGCCGTTGAAGGAGCCGTCGGGGAAGCGGCTGTCGGCCGAATGGTCGCGGTTGTCGCCCATCAGGAAGACGTGGCCGGCGGGCACTTTCGTCGGCGGATAATCGTCACCCTCGCTGCGCGGGTTGTCGTCGAGCACCAGATAGCTGGCGCCGTTGGGCAGCGTCTCGCGATAGGTCGGCGGCTCGTAGACGACTTTGCCGCTCGGCAGGATGGTGCGGTAGGCATTGAACTCCGACAGGCACAACTGCCCATCCTCGCAGACTTGCGCATCGGCCGGGATCTGCACCGGCGGCTCGAGCTCCTTGGGCACGGGCTTGCCGTCAAGGATGACCTGGCCATTGACGACCGCGATCGTGTCGCCGGGCAGGCCGATCACGCGCTTGATGTAATCCTCGTTCTTGTCCGGCGGAACGGCGATGACGATGTCGCCGTATTCGGGCGTTTTCGGGGCGATGCGCCAGGTGCCGCGCTTGAGGATGTGCCACGGCAGCGAGACCGAAACCCAGCTCCAGCCGAACGGATACTTGCTCACCACCAGCCGGTCGCCGACCAGCAGGTTCGGCTCCATCGAGCCCGAGGGGATGTAAAACGGCTTGGCGATGAAAGTGTGGAACGCCAGCACCGCGAGCAGCATGAGCGCCAACCCGCGCAGCTCGTGCCACCAGTTGACCTTTTCCTTAGCCTTCTCGGTCTTTTCCGCGGGCGTGGCGGCTACCGGCCCGCTCGCCTCGGCCTCGGCTTCGGGGGCCTTGGGGTCGGTGATGTCCTCGTTCATGGCGGGATCGGCAGTCCTGGAATTCAAAGCGGGCGGGCCTCGATGACCACGAAGGCCTGGGCCCATGGATGGTCGTCGGTGAGGGTCAGATGAACGACGGCCTCATGGCCGTCCGGGACCATTTCCGCAAGCCGCTTGGCCGCGCCGCCGGTCAGCGCCAGCGTCGGCGCGCCGGAGGCGGCATTCACCACGCCGATGTCCTTCATGTACACGCCGCGATAGAAGCCGGTGCCGACGGCCTTGGAGAACGCCTCCTTGGCGGCGAAGCGCTTGGCGTAAGTGCCGGCGCGGGTGAACGGGCGGCGCGCCGCCTTCGCCCGTTCGATTGCGGTGAAACAGCGCCGCTCGAACCGCTCGCCGTGGCGGGAAAGCGCCGCCGCGATCCGCTCGATGCTGCAAAGGTCCGAGCCGAGGCCTATGATCACCGCGCCGCGTCCATCAAATCCCGCATTCGACGCACGGCAGCCTCCAGCCCGACGAAGACCGCCTCGCCGATCAGGAAGTGGCCGATGTTGAGCTCGGCCAGTTGCGGAATCGCGGCGATCGGCTGGACGTTGGCGTAAGTCAGGCCATGCCCGGCGTGCGGCTCGATGCCGTTCTTGGCGGCCAGCGCGGCCATGTCGGCGATGCGCTTCAGTTCGGCCGCGACCTGCTCGCCCTCGGCATGGGCGTATTCGCCGGTGTGGAACTCGACCACCGGCACGCCGAGGCGCAGGGCCGCGTCTACCTGGCGTTCCTCGGGACCGATGAACAGGCTCACGCGAATGCCGGCATCCTCCAGCTTCCGGACGATCGGGTGGAGGTGGTTGTGCTGCCCCGCGGCATCCAGCCCGCCTTCGGTCGTGCGCTCCTCGCGCCTCTCGGGCACGATGCACACCGCGTGCGGCCCGTGGGCGAGGGCGATCTCGAGCATCTCGTCGGTCGCCGCCATCTCCAGGTTGAGCGGCAGGCCGGTCGCCGCCTGGATGCGCCTTACGTCATCATCGCGGATATGCCGCCGGTCCTCGCGCAAATGGGCGGTGACGCCGTCGCCGCCGGCTCGGGCGATGATCTCCGCGGCGCGGACCGGATCGGGATGATCGCCGCCGCGCGCGTTCCTGATCGTCGCGACGTGGTCAATGTTGACCCCGAGGCGGAGGGGAAAGGTCAAGCCTTGCGGCTCCCCGGCTTCTCCAGCGGGATGGCCGCCAGGTCCGCTGGCAGCTCGTCGGCGGCATAGGTCGGGAAGTTGATCTCGACCAGCGGGAAGAACGGCACGCCCAGGTCGACCTCGCCCGCCGTGCGATCGACCAGCGCCGCGGCGGCGAGCACCTCGCCGCCCGCTCCTTCGATCGCCTTGATCGCCTCGCGGCTGGACAGTCCGGTGGTGACCACGTCCTCGACGAGCAGGACCTTTTCGCCCGCTTTCACCTCGAAGCCGCGGCGCAATTCGAAAGTGCCAGTCGGGCGCTCGAGGAAAACCGCGTCGACGTCGAGCGCGCGCCCCAGCTCGTGGCCGATGATCACGCCGCCCATCGCCGGCGAGACGACCTTCTCGATCTGAGCGCGGATCTCGCGCGGCAGCTTGTGGCACAGCGCGCGGGCGAGCCTGCCGGCGCGCTCGGGGTTCATCAGAACGCGTGCGCACTGCAGGTAATGCGCGCTGTGGCGGCCGGAAGAGAGCTGGAAATGCCCTTCGAGCAGGGCATGGCTGGCGCGGAACTCTGCGAGGACCTCGTCGTCGGTCATGGCGGTACGGCAATTCCCTTGATTCAATGCCCCGGACAAAGCCTTGCAGGCCTGTCGAAAAATCTCCCTAGAAGCGCTTGAGGCATGGGGCAAGCGGGCGTATAGGCCCGGCGAAACCTGCCCACTCGGGCCCGTTCGCGCATTCGCGCAGCAAGCTGACGGAATGGAACTGTGCACCAGATGAAGTTCGGCGACATCGCCCGCAAACGGTTGAGTTTTCTTCTAATTCTCCTTGCAGCCCTGGCCATTTTCGCAGCCCCGCAAGGGGCTGTGGCGCAGGCGGCGCCGGCAGCCGGCGCGCAGTCCGCCAACGTCGCCAGCGCGACCGCGCCGACGCCGCAGGCGGCGCAGCCTGCGGTCACCAACGCGGCCCCCGCCGCCACCTCCTACCAGCGCCTCGGCAAGGAATGGATCAAGGGCGTGCCGACTCCCGGCGCGATCGACTTCCAGAAACAGTATTCGCCGACGGGCCACTATGCCTACAAGATGAACACCTATGTGCTGACGCCGATCGTTATCGGCATCACCGCGCTGGTGCTGGTCCTGCTGCTGTGGGTGATGGTGCGCTACAACCGGCGCGTCCACCCGGTGCCGTCGAAGACCACCCATAACACCGCCATCGAGGTCATCTGGACAGTGGTCCCCGTGCTTATCCTGGTGGCGATCGCGATCCCCTCGATGACCCTGCTGGCGCGGCAGTACAAGAGCCCACCCAAGGACGCGCTGACGGTCAAGGTCACCGGGTATCAGTGGTACTGGGGCTACAGCTATCCGGACAACGGCGGTTTCGAGGTCATCTCGCATATGTTGAACATCCCGGGTGAACCGGTAATCAACAGCGGCGTGCGGCAAGACGGATCGGATCCTAGCGACGGCCCGCCGCATCTCGAGGTCGACAACCGGATGGTGGTGCCTGTCGGCGTGCCGATCCGGCTGCAGACCACCGGCGCCGACGTGATCCACTCGTTCGCGGTGCCGAGCCTGTGGTTCAAGCTCGACGCGGTGCCCGGGCGCATCAACGAGAAGGAGCTCTTCGTCGAGCAGCCCGGCGTCTACTACGGGCAGTGCTCCGAGCTGTGCGGGGCCCGCCACGGCTATATGCCGATCGCCGTCGAAGCGGTGCCGATGGACGTGTTCAAGGCCTGGGTCCGCTCGCAGGGCGGCACGGTCAAGGGCGAGGGGCCGGCGCGGCCGGCCGCGCTCCCGCCGCTGCAGCAGCCCAAGATCGGCCCCGGCGCCCCCGCTCCCGCGAGCGCGGCGCCGGGAGCGACTGCGCCCCAAGCCCCGGCCGCCGGCGCCACTTCCGCCTGAGCGGCCACACGAGACACGAGTAAGGTTAGTAAAGCTATGGCCACCACCGCCGACACCTTCCAGGCTCACCACGAAGAGCATCATCACGACGCCGCGCACATGCCTGGCTTCTTCGCCCGCTGGTTCATGTCGACGAACCACAAGGACATCGGCACGCTCTACCTGATCTTCTCGATCTTTGCCGGAGTCGTCGGCGGCGCCCTTTCCGGGCTGATGCGGTGGGAACTGGCCGAGCCGGGCATTCAGATCCTGGGGCAAATTTCGCTCTGGCTCAACGGCAACATGGATATGGACCAGGCGCTCCACACCTGGAACGTGCTGATCACCGCGCATGGCCTGGTGATGGTGTTCTTCGTCATCATGCCGGCGACCATGGGCGGCTTCGGCAACTGGTTCGTGCCGCTGATGATCGGCGCGCCGGACATGGCGTTCCCGCGGATGAACAACGTCGCCTTCTGGCTGACCGTGACCGGGTTCTGCTCGCTGATGGCGTCGATCTTCGTGCCCGGAGGCACCGCCCACGGGGCCGGAACGGGGTGGACGCTCTACGCTCCCCTCTCGACCAGCGGCTCACCGGGGCCGTCGGTCGATTTCGTGATCTTCGCGCTGCACATGGCCGGCGCGGGGTCGATCATGAGCTCGATCAATTTCATCACCACCATCTTCAACATGCGCGCGCCGGGCATGACGCTGCACAAGATGCCGCTGTTCGTGTGGTCGGTGCTCGTCACCGCCTTCCTGCTCGTGTTGGCGATGCCCGTGCTGGCGGCGGCGATCACCATGCTCCTGACCGACCGCAACTTCGGCACGACCTTCTTCGACGCCTCGGGCGGCGGCGACCCGGTGCTGTACCAGCACCTGTTCTGGTTCTTCGGGCATCCGGAAGTGTACATCATGATCATCCCGGGCTTCGGCATGATCAGCCAGGTGGTGGCCACGTTCAGCAAGAAGCCGATCTTCGGCTATCTCGGCATGGCCTACGCCATGGTCGCCATCGGCGTGGTCGGCTTCATCGTGTGGGCGCACCACATGTACACCACCGGCATGTCGGTGAACACGAAGATGTACTTCACCGCGGCGACGATGGTCATCGCGGTGCCGACCGGCATCAAGATCTTCAGCTGGATCGCGACGATGTGGGGCGGCAGCCTGGAGTTCAAGAGCCCGCTGGTGTGGGCGCTCGGCTTCATCTTCCTGTTCACCATCGGCGGCGTCACCGGCGTGGTGCTGGCCAACGGCGGCATCGATGATAACCTGCAGGATACCTACTTCGTCGTCGCGCACTTCCACTACGTGCTGTCGCTCGGCGCGGTGTTCTCGCTGTTCGCCGGGTTCTATTACTGGTTCCCGAAGATGAGCGGGAAGCTGCACAGCGAGTTCCTCGCGCACGCGCACTTCTGGCTGTTCTTCATCGGCGCGAACCTGATCTTCTTCCCGCAGCACTTCCTGGGCGCGAACGGCATGCCGCGCCGTTACCCCGATTATGCTCCGGCGTTCGCTTACTGGAACCACATCTCGTCGGTCTGGGGCTTCCCGTTCATCATCGCCGGGATGATCGTGTTCTTCGTCAACATGATCTACGCCTTCGGGTTCGGCCGGAAGGCGCCGGCGAATTACTGGGGCGCGGGGGCCACGACCCTCGAGTGGACGCTGTCGAGCCCGCCGCCGTTCCACCAGTTCGAGACGCTGCCGGTGATCGAGGAACACCACACCCACCACGACGTGGTCGGCGACGCTTCGACGGCGAGCGGGCATTGATGGCCGGGCCTGCCTTCAAAGGCAGGTCCAGCGTCCCTTGAAGCGAGATCGCTCTAGCTGACCCAGCGCGCCAGCCAGTCGGCCAACGACTGGGGCGTCATGTTTCGCGCATCGGCGAGCGCGGTAACGTGCCCGCGGTTGACCAGCTTTCCGGTGCGCGGATTGACGACCAGGACGGCCGGTACACCCTCTAGCTTGCCGAATACGCCGAAGCGCCGGGAGACGTGCAGGTTCTTGTTGAACCGCCCCACGTCGACGAGGACGATCTCGTAATGCGCGGACAGCCACGACCGAAGCGGCTGCGTCCCCATGGTCCCCGCGAGCACGCGACAATCAAGGCACCAGTTCCCGCCCAGGTCGATCAGCACTAGCCTGCCGTCCTTCCGGGCTTTCGCCATCGCGCCGGCGACGGCCCGGTCGGCATTCGCGCCCTCGTCGTAGGGGAGCGGCAGAGGTTGCTGAAGCTGCTTGAAGCTCTCGATCGGCATTCGCGGACCGGGCGCTGCGGCGCCGGCCGTCAGGGCAACGGTCATGGCCAGCAGCCCGGCCAGAGCGATGCGTCGCATCGATGTTTTCTCCATGAAGTTCCGACGATTGCGTGCGAAGTAGCATCGGCGCCTGGATTGCGACAGCGAGATCGGACCCTGCGCCGGCAAATTTTACCCTGGCGGCGGAGTCGCGCCCGGGCCGCCTTCTTTCCCTTCCGTCAAAGCAGGACTATAGGCCCGCCGACTCATGGAATCCGTCCAGACCCTTTCGTCGCCTTCGGAATGGCGCGACTACTATGCTTTGACGAAGCCGCGGGTGATGAGCCTGGTGGTGTTCACCGGCCTGTGCGGCCTGCTCGCCGCGCCGGGGCACATCAATCCGGTGCTCGGTTTCACCGCGGTGCTGTGCATCGCGCTCGGCGCGGGCGGGGCGGGGGCGCTCAACCAGTGGTGGGAAGCCGATCTCGACGCGCGCATGAAGCGCACCGCCAAGCGGCCGCTGCCGCTCGGCCGCATGCCGCGCGCCAATGCGCGAGATTTCGGCGTGGCGTTGTCCGTCGCCTCGGTGCTGATCATGGACGTGGCGGTAAACACGATTTCGGCCGTGATCCTGGCGATCTCGATTCTCTATTACGCGATCGTCTACACGATCTGGCTCAAGCCGCGCACGCCGCAGAACATCGTCATCGGCGGCGGCGCAGGCGCGTTCCCGCCGCTGATCGGCTGGATCGCGGTGACCGGGCACATCACGTGGATGCCCGTGCTGCTGTTCGCCATCATCTTCATGTGGACCCCGCCGCATTTCTGGGCGCTCGCGCTGTTCGTGCAGAGCGACTACGCCAAGGCGGGGGTGCCGATGATGCCGGTGGTCAAAGGCCAGGCGGTGACCCGGCGGCAGATCCTCGCTTACGCCGTGGTGCTGTTCCTCGTGAGCTTGGCGCCGTGGTGGGCCGGTGGGACCGGCGCGATCTACGGCATCGCCGCGCTGGTCCTGTCGGGCTTGTTCGTGGCGCTGTGCCTGCCCGTCGCCGTGCGCCGGGCGGGCGAGGGCGACCGGATGAAGCCCGAAAAGCGCCTGTTCGGCTATTCGGTGCTTTACCTGTTCGCGCTGTTCACCGCGCTGGTGGCCGACCGGCTGATCCTCGGCCCGGGACTGGTTGCATGACGCCCGAGGAGATGGAGGCGCTGAAGCGCGCGCGCCGCGGCCGCAACGTCGCGCTCGGGCTGCTTCTATTGGGGCTCATCGTGCTGTTCTACGCGATTACCATCGTCAAGTTCGGACACCACTGAACGATGGCAACCAAGCCCGCCAGCCGCAACTACCGCACGGGCCTGGTGATGGTGCTGGTCGCGCTGGCGATGCTCGGCCTGGGCTTTGCCGCGGTGCCGCTCTACCGGCTGTTCTGCCAGGTGACCGGCTATGCCGGGACGACCCAGCGCGCGACCGAGGCCCAGGCGATCGACGCCTCGCAGTTCGCCAAGAGCGCCGGCGGCCAGACGATCTCAATCCGCTTCGATTCGCAAGTCGACCGCGACCTGCCGTGGACCTTCAAGCCGCTGCAGACCACCCACACCATCGCCATCGGCGAGCGCGACATGGCGCTGTTCCTGGCGGTGAACAATTCCGACCGCCCGGTCACCGGCGCCGCCACGTTCAACGTCGTGCCCGAGCAGACCGGCGCCTATTTCAACAAGATCCAGTGTTTCTGCTTCACCCAGCAGACCCTCCAGCCGCACCAGGCGGTGCGCATGCCGGTGATCTATTACGTTGACCCGAAAATCCTCCAGGATCCCGATGCCAAGGATGTCCAGCAGATCACCTTGAGCTATACCTTCCACGAGGTGAAAAAACAGGGCTAGCAGGCTCTGGACCAAGCCGGGTGAGGCCATTAAGGGCTTCACAAACAAGGATCAGGAAGCGCGTCATCATGGCCGGTGCCAAGAACCACCAATACCACATCCTGCCCCCCAGCATCTGGCCGCTGATCGGGGCCGCCTCGGCGCTGGCGTTCACCAGCGGCATGGTGCTGTTCATGCACTCGATCGCCAACTGGCCGATCGTCCTCGGCCTCGGCATCATGGGCATCATCGCGACGTTCTTCGGCTGGTTCTCGAAGGTAATCAGCGAAGCGCAGCACGGCGATCATACGCCGGTGGTGCAGCTGCACCTGCGCTATGGGATGATCCTGTTCATCGCTTCGGAAGTGATGTTCTTCGTCGGCTGGTTCTGGAGCTGGTTCGACTTCGCGCTGTTCCCCAACCAGCTGGCCGACGTGATCGGCGGGGTGTTCCCGCCCAAGGCGATCAAGGAGGTGATGAACCCGTTCGATCTGCCGCTGCTCAACACGCTGATCCTGCTGTGCTCGGGCACCACCGTCACCTGGGCGCATCACTGCCTTATTCATGGGGATCGCAAGGGCCTCAGGCAGGGCCTGTGGCTGACCATCCTGCTTGGCCTCATGTTCACCAGCGTCCAGGCTTACGAATACGCCCACGCTCCGTTCGGCTTCGGCAAGAACACCTACGGTTCCGCCTTCTTCATGGCGACGGGCTTCCACGGTTTCCACGTGATCATCGGGACGACGTTCCTGATCGTGTGCCTGATCCGCGCCTACAAAGGCCACTTCACCCCGCGCCAGCACTTCGGCTTCGAAGCGGCGGCGTGGTACTGGCACTTCGTCGACGTGGTGTGGCTGTTCCTGTTCGTGGTGGTTTACGTCTGGGGCGGCTGGGGCGCCGTTTACGAATAATCCGATGCCGGAGCGGCCGGACTCGGCGAAGCCTGTCCTGAGCTCTGTCGAAGGAGGGCAGCCCCCGCTCCGCGAGGCTGCCCTTTTCGGTCTTTGCCCACGATGCGGGGCAAGGACTTTGTTCGCCGGCTGGACCGCCTTCGCGCCAAGCTGCAACGCCTGCGGACTGGAGTTCCACAAGTTCAACGTCGGCGACGGGGCGGCGGCGTTCGTGACGATGGTCGTCGGCGGGATCGTCATGATCCTGGTGATCGTTGTCCAACTCGTCGCCGATCCACCCTGGTGGGTGCACCTTCTGCTGTGGATCCCGGTGACGACGTTCGGCGTGATCGGCGCGCTGCGGGTGGCCAAGGCGGCGCTCCTGTGGTCCGAATTCCGCCAGAAGACCGGCGAGGCCGGGCGCCAGTGACGCGGAAGGTTCCGATCGTCTCGACGATCGTCGTGCTTGCCGCGTGCGGTCTGATGATATCGCTCGGCGTCTGGCAGTTGCATCGCAAGACGTGGAAGGAAGGCCTGATCGCGCGCTATCAGGCCGCCGAGGCGAACAACGCCGAGGTGCCGTGGCCGCTGTCACCCGCCGAATACGATGGTGCCCTCTATCGCCGCAGCCGGGTCAATTGCGCGCAGGTGACGGGCATGGACGCCATCTCCGGACGCTCGGACAAAGAGCAACCGGGCTGGGCGCACATCGCTCATTGCCGCTTGCCGCAAGGGGGCACCGCCGATGTCGCGCTGGGCTGGTCGAACGACCCGGCCCAGCCGCAGTGGCGCGGTGGGGAAGTGACGGGCTGGGTGACCTCGGGCCGCGCGGGCCCCCGCCTCGTCGCCTCGCCGCCGCAGGCTGGACTGGCACAACTCGCCAGACCCGATCCGAGCGAGCTTTCCGGCACCACGCCAATGGGGCACTTATCCTACGCGTTCCAGTGGTTCGCGTTCGCCCTCACCGCGCTGGTGATTTACGCGCTGGCGTTGCGCAAGCAGTGGCGCGGAGGGCGCTGAGTTACTTGTACATCCCCTCGCGCATGTTGATGCCGTGCTCGAGCCACATCTTCAGCGCGGCGACCATCTGCGACCAGCCCATGCAATTGCCGTAACTCGCCTTGAGGCCGCCGGGCGTGTCGCGCCAGCCCTCCTCGGCGATCTCGACCTTGGTGCGGTCGTCGTCGGTCGGCGTGAAGTCGAACGTCACGGTGTTGCGGTATTCGGGGACGTTTTCCTCGCCCGGTTCATTGGCTTTCCATTCGAGCTCGATCCGCTCGTCCGTCACGACCTTCTTCACCCACACCGGGAAGGCGCCGGGGAAATCGTGAAAGTCCCAGGTGACCGCTGCTCCCTCCTGCAGCCGGCCCTTGGCTCCCCCGGTCGTGAAATAACGCGACAGTTTCTCGGGATCGGCCACGGCCTCGAACACTTCGTGGACGGGCTTGGCGACGTAGGCGAAAACCTTGAACTTGAGCTCCATATGCACGCTCCTATCGTACAGCCGCTGTAGCGGTCGGGCGCCGGCGAAGCAAAAGCGCACGCAGCCGTAGCCCCGATTGCTTGCCCGGCGCCCGCGCCCCGGCTAACCGCCGCACCGGATGGATTACGTCTCGACCCGCGGCAGCGCTCCGGCGCTCGACTTCGAAGGCGCGACGCTGGCGGGGCTGGCGGCGGACGGCGGGCTGTATGTACCGCGCGAATGGCCCACGTTCAGGCTCGACGAAATCGTCGCCATGCGCCGGCTGCCGTATCCGGAACTCGCCGCGCGGGTGATGCAGTCGTTCGTCGGCGACTGCCTGACGCCCCAGCGCCTGCGTGAGTTGTGCGAACAAGCCTACGCCCGGTTCGCCCATGTCGCCGTCACCCCGCTGACCCAGCTCGACGAGCGCAACTGGCTGCTCGAGCTGTTCCACGGGCCCACGCTCGCCTTCAAGGACGTGGCGCTGCAACTCCTCGGCCTGCTGTTCGAGGAGTTCCTCTCCCGTCGCGACGAACGCCTGACCATCGTCGGTGCGACCAGCGGCGACACCGGCAGCGCGGCGATCGACGCAGTCGCCGGGCGCGAGCGGATCGACATCTTCATGCTCCACCCGAAAGGCCGCGTGAGCGACGTCCAGCGCCGGCAGATGACCACGGTCAAGGCGCCCAACGTCTACAACATCGCCATCGACGGCAGCTTCGACGATGCCCAGGCGATGGTGAAACGGATGTTCGGGGACGCGAACATGACCGGGCGCTTCCGCATCAGCGCGGTCAATTCGATCAACTGGGCCCGGCTGATGGCGCAGGTGGTGTATTACTTCGCCGCCGCGCTGCAGCTCGGCGGGCCGGAGCGCAAGGTCGCCTTCAGCGTGCCGACCGGCAATTTCGGCGACGTGTTCGCGGGGCACGTCGCCGCCAGGATGGGATTGCCGATCCAGCGGCTTATCGTCGCTACGAATGTCAACGATATCCTCCACCGCGCGCTGTCCGCGGGCGACTACTCGGCGGGCGAGGTTACGCCGACCGCCGCGCCGTCGATGGACATCCAGGTGAGTTCGAACTTCGAGCGGCTGCTGTTCGACGTCGGCGGACGCGACGGTGCCGCGCTCGCCGAGCAGATGCGAGGCTTCGAGACCACAAAGGCGATGCGCCTGACCAACGCCCAGCGCGAAGGGGCGGCGGCGCTGTTCGCCAGCGCCCGCGGCGACGCCGGCCAGATGAGCCAGGCGATGCGCTGGGCCTGGGAGCATTGCGACGGCGAGGTGATCGATCCCCACACCGCCATCGGCCTCCACGCCGCGCGCGAAGCCGACCTGCCGGCGGATGTCCCAATCGTCACCCTGGCCACCGCGCACCCGGCCAAGTTCCGCGACGCCGTCGAACGCGCCACCGGCGTGCGCCCGGCGCTGCCGCCGCGCGTCGGCGACCTGTTCGAGCGCGACGAGCGGTACGTCGAACTGCCCGGCGACTACGCCGCCATCGCCGCCTACGTCGCCGAGCACGCGACGCCCAGCCGCTGATGGCTGATCTCGCCGGGCAGTCGCTGATCATGGCGGGCGAAGGCTGGGCGGATTACGGCCTCGTCGACAGCGGCGGCGGCCGCAAGCTCGAGCGCTATGGCCTCTATCGCTTCATCCGCCCCGAGCCGCAGGCGCTTTGGTCGCCGCGCTTCGCGCAATGGAACGCCGATGGCGAGTTCGTCCCCGGATCGGACGAGGAAGGCGGAGGCCGCTGGCAGTTCGCCCGCAAAGTGCCGGCCGAGGGCTGGCCACTCGCCTGGAACGACGTCCGCTTCACTGCCCAGTGCACGCCGTTCCGCCATCTCGGCTTCTTCCCCGACATGGCGCCGGTGTGGGAATGGATGCGCGAGCGACTTTCTCCCCTGCCGCTTGCGGGAGGGGTCGGGGGAGGGCCAGGGAGCGGCGCCGTTCCCGCCCCCAGCCCCTCCCGCAAGCGGGAGGGGGCTATGAGCACCCTCAACCTGTTCGGCTACACCGGCGTCGGCACCCTGGCCCTCAGCCGATGCGGGCCCGTCACCCATGTCGATGCCAGCAAGAAGTCGGTCGCCCAGGCGCGCGAGAACGCCGCGCTATCGGGTATGGCGGAGCGCCCGATCCGCTGGCTGGTCGACGACGCGGCCAAGTTCGCCGCGCGGGAGGTGCGCCGCGGCAACCGCTATGACGGAATCATCCTCGATCCGCCGAAGTTCGGCCGCGGCCCTGCCAACGAGACCTGGCGTCTCGAGGAAGGCCTGGCTTCGCTGATAACGGACTGCCGGCGGCTGCTCGATGCGAACAGCCGCTTCCTGTTCCTGACCGTCTATGCCGTGCGGATGAGCAGCCTGGCGCTTGCCGGGTTGCTGGCCGAGCATTTCGCGGACCTGCCCGGCACGATCGAGCATGGCGAGCTGGCGATCGCTGAAGAAGGTGAAGCCTCGCGTTTGCTGCCGACGGCCATTTTCGCCCGCTGGTCGGGCGATTGACTGCGTGGATGCTGTCGCTTGCCTGTAAGCGTCGAAATCGTGGACTTTTTTCGGAACTGTCGATGCCCGCGCACCGTTCGTTAAGCAGGGCGGAAAAGTCCGTCAGGCCTTGAGAAAGAACCAACCATGCAACCGCTGGACCGCCTGAAGAGCCGCGACAGCGCTTTGCCGAACCGCGCCGACGATCTTCCCTCGGCGGAGATCGTCTGGCTGGAGGATTGGCGCCGCCGGAATCGCCAGCCCGGCGTCCCCACGCGCCAAAGGCCGCGGTCGCGGGCGCCGTCGGCGCGTGGCCCGCGTCATTTGGTGCCCATCGAGGTCTGGCTGATCCTGCTGATCGTATTCAGCGCCATCGCCGGCGCCATCTTCGCGCTGATGGGCCTCGGCCATCTGCCTTAGGCGCGAAGCGCTGGACTTCGGCGGCCCGCGCTGCCATCGGCGCGAAAATGGCCGACAGCCTCTATCTCGAGATCGCCGATTTCGTGCATGTGGTGCACACCGGCATTTATTCCGAGGAGACCGGCCGCCCGCAGCCGCTACGCTTCACCATTCGCGTCAAGCTGAAAGCGATGCCGCACTACGATCCCGACACCTCGCTCGATGCCAGCAAGAACTACATGGACCTCAAGTTCGCCGCCTCGCGGGCGCTCCCGGAAGGCGTGCACTTCAAGCTGATCGAAGCGGTCGCCGAGCACGTCTGCGATACCCTGTTCGTGCAGGACGAGCGGGTCGAGGAAGTCAGGGTGAAGATCGTCAAGCTAGCTTTGAGCGAGGCCCACGAGCATATCGGCATCACGCTGACCCGCGAGCGGCGCTGATGGCGCAGGCGGTGCTGCGGATCGAGGGCTTGCCCGAAGGGGCGCTCGACGCCGCCGCCCACTTTCATCGCCAATGGCTGCCCAAGGCCCGATCGCTTCTCGATCTTCCCGCGGTCAAGGAGGATTTGGTGCTCGTCTTCCCCTCCGCAACCTACGACCATCGCGGTTGGCGCCTCGCGGCAGTGCAGGACCTGGCGCGGGAAGCGGCGCCGATTCGGATCAACGCCATCGTTGGCGACGACGACAAGGCCATCATCGAGAGCATCCAGTGGCTGGCGCGCTCGCCTGGGATCACCGGACAATTGCTCGCGGTCTCGGCCGCCTGCCAAAATTGACACCGTGAGCCGCAAAGTGACAAATCCGGAGCGAAAGTGACATTTCCCCATGGGCTCTGTCAGAGTTGTCAACTTCGCCAGCAAACGCGCCTGAAAGCTGAACGAAGCGTTGGGCAAGCCGGAATGCGTTGAGTTTGCCCGCGCCACGGCCCACAATAGCCCCGATGTCTTGCAGCAAGCCCCTCGTCGACGCGTTCAATCGCCGGATCAGCTACCTGCGGCTGTCGGTGACGGACCGCTGCGACTTGCGCTGCAGCTATTGCATGCCGGAGCAGATGCAGTTCCTGCCGCGCAAGGACGTGCTCACTCTGGAAGAGCTGCACAAGCTGGCGCTCGCTTTCGTGGACCGCGGGGTGACGAAAATCCGCCTGACCGGCGGCGAGCCCCTGGTGCGGCGCGACGTGATCGAGCTGGTCCATGCCATCGGCCGCAAGCTGGGCGATGGGCTGGACGAGCTGACGCTCACCACCAACGGCACTCAGCTGGAGAAGTTCGCCGACGATCTCGCCGCGGCGGGCGTGCGGCGGATCAACGTGTCGCTCGATACGATGGACGGCGCTTTGTTCGAGCAGCTTAGCCGCCGCGATCGGCTCAATGACGTCTTGCGAGGGATCGCCGCAGCCCGGGAAGCCGGCCTCAAGGTCAAGCTCAACACGGTGGCGCTCAAGGGCTTGAACGAGGACGAAATCCCGTTCCTTGTCGAATGGGCCCACGCCAACGGACACGAGCTCACGCTTATCGAGGTCATGCCGTTGGGCGAGGTCGACGGTGAGCGCATTGATCACTACCTGCCGTTGACCGCGGTGCAGGACGCGCTGGACCGGCGGTGGACGCTGACGCCGTCGGATCACCGCTCGGGCGGCCCGGCGCGCTATTTCGACATCGCCGAAACCGGCGGCCGCGTCGGCTTGATTACGCCGCTGACCAACAACTTCTGCGCCGGCTGCAACCGGGTGCGTGTCACCGCTACCGGCCGGCTTTACGCCTGCCTCGGCGGCGCCGAGCAGGTTGACTTGCGCGCCGCCTTGCGCTCGGAAGCTCCCGATGAAAACCTCGCCGCGGCGCTCGACGAGGCGATGCGAATCAAGCCCGAGCGGCATCACTTCCGCATCGAGCGCGGCGCGGAGCCCGCGCAGCCGCGGCACATGTCCCTCACCGGCGGCTGAGCGTGGGAGTCAAGCTGGTCTTCCTCGGCAGGCTGGCCGACCTCACCGGCGTGGCCGAGCGTGAGGTGTCGGCCCCGCTGGATTGGTCCACGCTGCTCGATGCGCTGCAGGGCGAGCTCGGCGGCTGGCTCGCGTCGGACAAGGTCAAGCTGGCGGTCAACGGCACCCTCCTCGCCGACAAGATGGCGCTGCAGGCCAACGACGGCGACGAGGTCGCGCTGTTGCCGCCGGTCAGCGGGGGCTGAGCGGTGAAGGACGTCCGCCTGCTCGCCGACCCGTTCAATCCTGGCCAACTCGTCGGGCCATTCACCAACGCCCATCCGGGCCTCGGCGGCGTGTGCACCTTCGTCGGCGAGGTGCGCGGCGATGACGGCGTGGAGGCGCTCGAGCTCACGCACTACGAGCCGCTCACCCTCGCCGGTATGGACGCGCTGGCGGACGCGGCGCTCGCTCGCTTCGACCTGATGGGCATCCTTATCGCGCACCGCGTCGGGGAAATGCGCGCCGGTGAGCCGATCGTGCTGGTCTCCGCGGCCGCGCGTCACCGCCGCTCAGCGATCCAGGCCGTGGATTTCGCCATGGATCATCTCAAATCCGACGCATGGTTCTGGAAGCGCGAGAAGCGCGGCGGGCAATGGCATTGGATCGACCCGCGTCCCGAGGACCACGCCGACCTTGCCCGCTGGACCTCGTAGTTTCCACATTTTGACCTGGGTCAAATCGCGGCGGCCTCGTCCATCATAATCCTGTCCCTCGAGGATAGGAGATTCCCATGGCCGAACGCGTCACCCGCCAAGCCGTCGCCGAGAAGGCGATCGTCCATTCCGAAGCCGCGCTGCTGCCGCCTCACGTCGTCGACCGCAGCTTCGAAATGCCGACAGCGCTTTACGCTGCGGTTGCCGCGCTGTTCCTCGGCTTCATGGCGGTGACCGGGATCGGTTTCGCCACGCGCGAGCTGATCCTGCCGGTCGGAGTGATCGTGCTGTTCATCGTGGGCTTCTTCGGCGTTCCTTCGATCTGGGTACGCATGGTCCCGGAGAGCCGCCGCGCCGCGCTGAGCTGGAGCCGGTTCAAGATGGACGGGATTGCCACCGAGCACGGCCGCGTCAGCGCCACGCAGGCGATGGTGCAGGTGCTGATCCTGCCGGTGCTGATCTTCCTGTGGGGCATCGCCGTGGTGACCGTCGCCGCCATAGTTCACTGACGAAGCATCCCTCGCCTGCGCGCCGGGTCCCGTCCAAACCGGCGCGCAGGCATCCTTTTCTTCAGGGCAGGTTGGCCGACAGTTCGGCCACCGTGCGATCCTCGGACGTCAGGTAGCCGGCGACTTCGTCCCGCGCCTCGCCGATCCGTTCGGTAGCCTGCCCGGTCGTCGCCGCGTCGTCGAACAGGCGGTCAAGGTCGGCAAGCGGAACCATCGTCTTGCTGCGCGCGGCGCGAACATCGGCCAGCGCCGCTTCGCCCCGCGCCCAGGCATCGTCTCCGATTGCCTTGCCGCGGGCTCCCTCGATGATCGGGCGGGTGCTCGCGACCATTTCGGCGAACGCCTGATGGTCCGCCCGCGCGTCAGCCGCCAGTTGCGTCACGTGATCGGCGGCCGCGGGCGGCAGAGGCGTCAGCACCGGCTCGACAGGCGCGGGCTGGAAGGTCCCGGTGTCACGCTCTCCTGGCCGGATGGCGAGGCTCGGATAGGCGCTCTGCGCGCTGGCGCAGGCCGCCAGAGCGGCCAGGGGAGCAAGGGCAACAAGGCGCCGGATCATGGTCCGCCGCTTAGCTCCAACCGAGCGGCCTTACTAGCCGCCAGGCACACGAAAAGGGCTTGCGGGCGCGGTTGACAGCCCCCACCTCATCGCTTAACGGCGTCGCTCTTTCCGGCGCCCGGCTGGGCGCCCTTTTTGTCGTTCGCGCCGGGTCGGCAAAGACGACAGTCGAAACGAACGGATCAGGTGTAACCATGTTCGCAATCGTGCGCACGGGCGGCAAGCAATATCGGGTTTCCGCCGGGGACAAGATCGCGGTCGAGAAGCTGGCGGGCAACGCCGGCGACACGATCGAGCTGGGCGACGTGATGCTCGCCGGCGATGGCGGCGAGCTGAAGGACGCGGCCAAGGTCAAGGTCGCGGCCGAGATCATCGCCCAGGCGAAGAGCGAGAAGGTCACGGTGTTCAAGAAGCGCCGGCGGCACAACTATCGCCGCAAGGCCGGGCACCGCCAGCAGATGACCCTGCTGCGCATCGTCCAGGTCGGCGATTCGAAGATCGAGAAGCAGGCGGCCCCGAAGAAGGAAGCCGCGCCCAAGGCCGAGGAAGCGCCGAAGGCCGCCGCGACCCACACGCCCGAAGAGCCGGCCAAGGGCGTCGAGACGAAGAAGCAGACCAAGGCCCAGAAGGCCGCGCCGGTGAAGGACGCCGCGCCCGCCGCCAAGGCCGATGACAAGCCGGAGGCCAAGAAGGCCGCAACGGAAAAGAAACCTGCGGCTGCCAAAGCGCCAGCCGCCAAGAAGCCGGCGGCCAAGAAGCCCGCCCCGAAGAAGTAAGTCCGGAGTAGTTCGAGATGGCACACAAGAAAGCAGGCGGAAGCTCGCGCAACGGTCGTGATTCGGCCGGTCGGCGCCTCGGCGTGAAGCGGTTCGGCGGGCAGGACGTGCTCGGCGGCAACATCCTCGTGCGCCAGCGCGGCACCAAGTTCTACCCCGGCGCCAACGTCGGCATCGGCAAGGACCACACCCTGTTCGCGCTGACCGACGGTCGCGTGCGATTTCATGACGGCAAGCTCGGCCGAAAGTACGTCTCGGTCGACATTATGGCGCAAGCCGCCGAATAACATCGGATGACCAGCACGGGGTCATCCATCGGGATGGCCCTGCCGGCGAACAATCCGGCAAGTCGAGGGAGATGGGGCCAGTCCCGTCTCCCTTTTTCGTCTCCCTCGCAACAAGACCGTCACGCAAGCCCGGTACAGGGCGCGCGAACGGCCCGAGGGAGTGAAGCGATGTTCTACCGGAGCGAACGGCTGTTCCTGCGGCCCGCCTTCCCGGAAGATAGCCGGGAACTGTTCCACGCGATCTGCGATGCCGGCGTCGTGTCGATGCTCGCCGCGCCGCCCTGGCCCTATCGCAGGGCCGACGCGGAGGCATTCTGCGCGCGTGACGTCGATCCCCGTTCCCCACGCTTCCTCATCACCCTTCCGGGCGAGAAGGGCGCACCGATCGTCGGCTCCGTCGGTCTGCACGGGCACCGCGAGCGGCTCGAGCTCGGGTACTGGATTGCGCGCGACCACTGGGGGCGCGGGTACGCCTCCGAAGCGGGCCGCGGGGCGCTCGCCGTCGCCCGCATGCTCGGTCACAAGCGGGTGCTCTCAGGGCACTTCGTCGATAACCCAGCGTCGCGGCGCGTTCTGCGCAAGCTCGGCTTCCGCGAGACGGGCGAGGTGCGTCCGACCGAGTGCCGCGCGCGCGGCGGCGAGCTCGTGCTGGCGCGCCGCTATGCGCTCGACTTTGCCGAAGCCGAGGAGCACGCCGCCGCCCGTGGCGACCGAATACGCGCGATGTGAATGAGCGGGCGGCGGCTAGGCGATAAGCTTGGCCGCCGTCTCCGCCACGCGACGTCCGAGATATTTCGCGCCGGCCAGGTCGACGTCGCTCGGCAGGCGCGAGCCGTCGTTGTTGGCGATCGTCGATGCGCCGTAAGGCGATCCGCCGCGCACCTCGTCGACCCCGTTCTGTCCCTTGAAGCCATAGTCCAGGCCGACGACGGTGCAGCCGAAGTGCAGCAGGTTGGTGATGATCGAGAACAGCGTCGTTTCCTGCCCGCCGTGTTGTGCGGCCGTGCCGGTGAACGCGCCGGCCGCCTTGCCCACCAGCGCGTCGGTGAACCACAGGCCGCCGGCCTGATCGAGGAACGATGCCATCTGGCTCGGCATGCGTCCGAAGCGGGTCGGCGCGCCGATCACCAGGCCGTCGTATTCGGGCAGCGAGTTGATGCCCTCGATCTCCGGATGCGTGTGATCGGCGACGAACCCGGCGGCGGCGGCGACTTCGGGCGGGGCCGTTTCAGCGACCCGTCGGACCTGGCACTCGTGGCCCGCATCGCGCACGCCTCCGGCGACCGCATCGGCCATTTTCGCGAGATGACCGTAAGAGGAATAGTAGAGCACGAGGATGCGGGCCATGAGTGGGTCCTTTCGTTGCCAGGGCGAGAGTGTGCGCAAGCTTCTAGCCGCTGGGACGGCGTTGTCACCTACCTGCAATGGGAGTGGTGCCCAGGGGCGGGATCGAACCACCGACACCATGATTTTCAGTCATGTGCTCTACCAACTGAGCTACCTGGGCATCGCTGCCGCGGCGGTCGCCAAAGTATGATTTCCGGCGACCGGCGAGCGATTTGAGAGCGGGCCTATGGCGTTCGAGGTCGTGGTTGGCAAGTGGGTAATAAGTCCTCCTCGCGGGCGACGTCTTCCGGCGCGGCGGGTTGGCCGGGAAGGGCGTAGCCCTCGTTGAGCCAGTTGGCCAGGTCGCGGTCGCGGCAGCGGGCGGAGCAGAACGGGGCGAATCCGGCGCTGCGCGGCTTTTTGCAAATCGGACAGGACTTGGGCGCGATCATCGCGGCACCGCCTGCGCGAAGCCCCCGTCGAGCGCAAGGGCCGGATCGGTCGCGAGGCGCACTCCGCGCCCAGTTCGCCGCTCCAGCTCCGCCAGCCACGGCGGCGAGACCATCGCGATGACCGCCGGGTGGGCGGTAAGCTGGAGCGCGCCGGGCTCGTCCACCAGTTCCGCCCGGCGCAGCAGAAGCCGCGCCGCCGCGCCGGCACGCGACAGCGTCAGCCGGTGGAGCAACGAGGGACGCTCGAGCCGGGCGACAAGCTGGACGAAGCCAAACCCGTTCATCGCGGTCCGCTCGTGCGGCCACCCGGCAAGCGCCGCGGCGAGCGCCTGGTCGACCGAGCGGCGGTCCTCCTTGCGAGCAAGGCTCGGGAAGTCGATGCCGATCGAGCCGCCAAGGTCGAACCGTCGGATCGCACGGGCGAGAGGTTGCACGGCCGCCTGCGTCAGCGCGGACGGCGAGGACGCACCGTCGACGTCGATCACCGTCATCGCCGGGGTGACCGAGAACAGTAGCGAGCCGCTGGCGAAGACCACCTCGCCGCTCCATGCTTCGCTCCAGACCTCTTCCCATGCTCCCGCAGGGAATTGGCGTACCGTTCGGGCCACCTCGCCACTTTGCAAAAGGGCTTGGGCAAGTGTTGGGGCAGCCTGCGGAGCCGCCTCGCTGGGCCGCGCCTGGGCGCGCTTGAAGCGCCCGCCCTCGGCTATCGCCGGACGGGTTACCTCCAATCTGATCGCCGCGCCTTCGCGACTGTCCGCCGGCAGGCGATCCACCAGCGCTTCCTCGCGATTGGCGAAGCGCGCCGTGCCGCGGCGGCGAACGGGGTCAAAATGCGCCAGCACCGCGTCCTCGACTTGTCCGGCAGTCAAGCCGCCCGGCCAGTCCAGGCGTGCAGCGACCACCTCACCGCCTTCGATCAGCAGCGCCCGCTCCTCGCCGATGCCGCTCTCGATGAGCCACTCAGCCAACGGCAAAGCTTGCCGCCTTGAGCAGTGCGCGCGTTTCGAACAGCGGCAGGCCGACGACCCCCGAATGGCTGCCGCCGATCCACGCGATCAGGCCCTCGGCGCTGCCCTGGATCGCGTAGCCGCCGGCCTTGCCGTGCCATTCTCCCCCGGCCAGGTAAGCGGCAATCTCCTCGCCGGAAAGCGGCTTGAAGCGCACCACCGTCTCGCTCAGTCGCTCGCGCCAGGTGCCGTCCGGCGCGCGCAAGGCCACCGCCGAGAACACGCGGTGGCGCCGACCGGAGAGCAGTTCGAGGCACCGCCGGGCGGTGGCCAGGTCTTCCGCCTTCGGCAGGATCCGCCGTCCGGCGGCGACGACCGTGTCGCCCGCGAGCACGAACGCCGCGCCGCCGTCGACCGCGGCCGCCTTCTCGCGCGCCATCCGCCGGGCATAATCGCGCGGCAGCTCCGCTTTGCGCGGGCTCTCGTCAATGTCGGCGTGGACTATCCGGGCCGGTTCGATCCCCAGGCGCGCCAGCAGCTCACGCCGGCGCGGGCTGGCCGAGGCGAGGATCAGGTCAGGCGCGGACACGCGCCTCTGCCGCTATTCCACCCTCGCCGGCCAGGACCTGCCGGGCATCAAGCGATAGGTGATACGGCCTTTCGAGAGATCGTAGGGTGTCAATTCGACGAGCACCTCGTCGCCGACCAGGACGCGAATGCGGTTCTTGCGCATCTTGCCGGCGGTGTGGCCGATGATCTTATGGCCGTTTTCGAGCTCCACCCGGAACATCGCGTTGGGCAGCAATTCAACCACCTTCCCGCGCATCTCGAGGAGTTCTTCTTTCGCCATATCTTACCGGTGTCCGCCATCGTGATCGTGCATGGGCGCGCGGCATAGCGGCGGGCGCACCAAAAGGAAAGCCCGCGCGCCGCCTTGCGGGAACGCGTTCACGATCGAGTCATTGCGACACTTTATTACCACGCGTCCCTTGCCCGGTTGACAATGTCCGGACATAGGCGCGCGCCGGGGGCTGGTCGTTTGTTCGTTCGAGAAGGGTCAACGCATTGCGCATGCTCCTCGCTGCCAGCCCGGCCGCAATCGCGATGGCGCTCGCTTACCCGGCCGCCGCGCAGGAGACCCGTCCGGCCCAGCCGCCCGCGCAGGCGAGCGGTGTAGCGGTCACGAGGTCAGCCGACGTCCAGCCAGCTCCGGCGGTCACCGACCAGGCGACCACCAGCCAAGACACCGACACCAGCACCGAAAACGAGATCGTCGTCGTCGCCAACATCATGCGCGGCGCGGTCAAGGCGCCGCAGCCGCCGGTGGTGGAGCTCAACCAGGAAGACATCGCCTCGTACGGGGCGAGCTCGCTGGCCGACCTTATCAACCAGCTTTCGACCGAGACCGGCACCGGCCGCGGGCGCGGCAGCGGACGGCCGGTGTTCCTGATCAACGGCCTCAGGGTCTCCAGCTTCCGCGAGATGATGTCGTACCCGCCGGAAGCCATCAAGCGGGTCCAGGTACTGTCCGAGGAGGTCGCCCAGAAATACGGCTATCCGCCCGACCAGCGGGTGATCAACTTCATCCTGCAGGACAATTTTTCGAGCAAAACGGGCGAGCTTCAGTACGGCCAGCCGTTCAAGGGCGGTACGTCGACCGTCGGCTTCGAGGGGACGACGCTCAACATTGCCGGCAACAATCGTCTCAACTTCGACCTCAAGCTGAACCACACCTCGCCCCTCACCGAGGGCGAGCGCGGCGTGATCCAGACGTTCGCGCCGACGTATCCGAGCGATCCGGACCCCGCCTTCTATCGCACGCTGGTGCCGACGAGCTCCGATTACCAGTTGACCGGCAACTGGACCAAAGGGCTCGGCGGCGCCGGCTCCTCGCTCAGCCTCAACGGGACCGCCGAACGTAGCGACAGCCGCTCGCTTTCGGGCCTCGATACCGTCGACCTGACCGGCCCCGGAGCCACACCCGACACGGTTGTGCGAACCTTCGGCGCCGATTTTCCGCTGGCAACGCGCACGCGAACCGACACCTTCTCGGTCGGCTCGACCCTTAATGCCCACGCCGGACAATGGCAGCTGACCGGCACGCTCGATGCCAGCCACGCCGACAGCACGACCAGGATCGATCGCCGGATCGTCGGCGGCAACGGCACCGCCTTGCAGAGCCTGATAGACCAGGCCCGCGCCGGAACTTTTGCCCTCAACGCGCCGATCACCGGGTTCACCTATCCCGGCTTCGATACGGCCGAGAGCAAGAGCGACAGCGCCTCCAGCAAGTTCACCGCGATGGGCAACCCGATCCACGTGCCGGCCGGCGACGTGTCGGTTACCCTCGATGCCGGGTTCGACTGGAACCGCATCAACAGCACCGACACGCGGGTCGCGGGCACCCGCACCAAGCTGACCCGCGGCGACCTCAACGGCGGGGTCAACTTGTCGATTCCGATCACCAGCCAGGATTTCGGATCCGCGCTCGGCAAGCTGACCGCGAACTTCAGCGCCGGGCTCGATCACCTGTCGGACTTCGGCACGCTGACGAACTGGAGTGCCGGCCTCAACTGGGGACCGACCAGCAAGCTCAATTTCCAGGCGAGCTATATCGTGCGCGATGCGGCGCCGGGGCTGAGCCAGCTCGGCGCGCCGACGGTCGTCAATTACAACGTGCCGGTGTATGACTTCACCACCGGCAAGACCGTGCTGGCGAACGTCACCACCGGCGGCAATCCGAACCTGAAGCGCGAACGGGATCGCGACCTTCACCTCGGGGTGTCGTACGACTTGCCGTTGCTCGACCGCTCGAACATCCGGCTGGAATACTTCACCAACAATTCGGACAACGTCACCGCGGGTTTCCCGCTGCTGACGCCGGCCATCGAGGCCGCTTTCCCGGGGCGGGTGACGCGCAACGCCTTCGGCAACATCGTCTCGATCGATGAGCGGCCGGTGACATTCTACAACGAGAAGTCGTCGCGCATCCGGGTCGGCATTTTCCTCGGCGGACGGATCGGACAGCAGCAGCAGGGCGGCGCGGGCGGCGGCCGTGGCGGTGGCGGTGGCGGTTTCGCCGGTGGCCCTCCTCCCGGCGGTTCGCCCGAGGCTGGCGGTCCCCCGGCCGGTGGACAGGGCGGTCCGCCCCCGGGCGGCGGGTTCGTCTTTGGAGGCGGCCAAGGAGGGGGGCGCGGCGGCGTGAACGGCGGCGGCAATTTCAATCCGCAGGCGTTTCAGCAATTCCGCACCCAGCTGTGCGACCCCAAGGCGACCACGCCGCCGGACATCTCCGCCTTGCCGGAGCAGATGCGCGCGCGCCTGACCGGGCCCGACGGCAAGATAGACCCGCAACGCCTCGCGGAGATGAAGCAGCGCGTGTGCAGCGGTAACGGAGGCTTCAATCCGCAGGCTTTCGCCCAGCTGCGCCAGACCTTCTGCCCGGCCGACAAGCCGCTCGACATGACCAAGCTGCCGGCGCAAGTGCTCGATCGCTTCAAAGGCACCGACGGCCAGGTCGACCAGGCCCGCCTGACCCAGTTCCGCACCAGGGTGTGCAGCATCGACCCGGCGCAATTCGCCGCTCGCCAGGGACAGCAGGGACAAGGCGGCGCGCCTCAGGGCAACGCGCAGGCCGGCGGGGAGCAGGCGCAGAACGGCGGCGGTCCGCGAGGCGGTGGCGCAGGTCGTGGCGGCGGAGGGCGCGGCGGCGGCGGTCCCGGTGCGTTCTTCATGAACCGCGGACAGAACAACGGCGGCCGCTGGAACCTGTCGCTGACCGACAGTATCGAGCTTACCAACGCCGTGCTCATCGCCCCGGGCGGCCCGGCGCTCGACCAGCTGCACGGCGACGCGGTCAGCGGCAACGGCGTGCCGCGCAACACCCTCAGCCTGGAGGGCGGGGCGTTCTACAACGGCCTCGGGCTCCGCTTCAACGCCAGCTACAAGAGCGGCACCGACGTGAGGGGCTCCGGTCTGCCGGGTAGCAGCGACCTCCACTTCGGCTCGCTGTTCACGCTCGACCTGCGGATGTTCGCCGACCTTGGGCGGCAGGCCAAGCTGGTGAAATCGGCGCCGTTCTTCAAGAACGCGCGGATTTCCTTCAGCGTGAACAACGTGTTCGACGCGCGCCAGCGCGTCACCGACCAGAACGGCCAGGTGCCGCTGCGCTATCAGCCGTATCTGATCGATCCCAACGGCCGCACCTTCAAGGTCGAATTCCGCAAGATGTTCTAGCGCGCGGGCGCCCCGCGGCGGCGGAACCCGCGCTCGCGCGGGCCATTCAAGGGCCGTGAACGCGCGCGACACGCCTTTCCGGCTTGTGCTCAAGTCATTGATCGCCGCCGCGCTGCTGGTGCTGCTGGTCCTCGCCGTGTTGCGCCTGCTCGACCTGCTGATCCTCGTCTTTGGCGCGGTCGTGGTGGCGACGCTGCTGCGCGGCTTCGCCGACGCGATCGAGCGTCGCACGCCGCTGAGCGGTCGCTGGAGCTTCGCCGTCGCGGTGTTGGCGGTCGTCGCGGTGTTCGTCGGCGTCGGCTGGCTGTTCGGGTCGCAGCTGCAGACGGACCTCGGCGCGGTAGCGCGGACGGTGCGGCAAAGCTGGCAGGGGTTGCGGATGGGCATCGCCGGTCTTCCCGGCGGCAAGGATGTCGCGGCGGCGATGGAGAACGCCAGCTTGCCGACGGGCAATGTGGTGCCGAAGCTGGTGGGGGCGTTGAACTGGCTGACAACCGTGGCGATCGACCTGGTCGTCGTGCTGTTCGGCATTCTCTTCATCGCCGCCGATCCGGCGCTCTATCGCCGCGGGCTGACGTTGCTTTTTCCGCGCGAGCAGCGGTCGCTTGCCGACGAGGCGCTGGTCGATGCCGGCCTCGCCCTGCGCCAATGGGTGATCGGGCTTTTCGTGGTGATGGTGTTCATCGGGCTGTTCTGCGGGTTCGGGCTGTGGCTCGTCGGCACGCCGTCCGCCGCCGGGTTGGGCTTGATCGCGGGAATGTTCGAGCTGATCCCTTACCTCGGCCCGATCATCTCCGCGGTGCCGGTGGCGCTCGTGGCCGCGACCAAGGACCCCGCCACTCTGTGGCTGGCGATGGGGGTGATGCTGGTGGTGCACTGGGTCGAGGCGGCGGTGGTTTCCCCGCTGGTACAGAAGAAGGTCGTCTCGCTGCCGCCCGCGCTGTCGGTGTTC
This sequence comes from Croceibacterium sp., assembly GCA_025450635.1. Taxonomy (GTDB): domain Bacteria; phylum Pseudomonadota; class Alphaproteobacteria; order Sphingomonadales; family Sphingomonadaceae; genus Croceibacterium_B. The sequence continues at coordinate 36,244 of JANWHA010000047.1, forward strand.
GGTATCATCGCCGGCGGCATGCTGTTCGGGCCGGTTGGGCTGATCTTCGCGTCGCCGCTGCTGGTCGTGGCGACGGTGCTGGTCAAGCGCCTGTGGGTCGAGGAAGCGCTGCACACGCCGACCCACGTGCCCGGCCGCGATCCCGAATGAGCGCGCCGCTGCGTTTCGAGGCTGCTTCCGTAACCTGGCCGCGCGCGAAGGCTATTTTCCGGCAGCCTCCAGCGCCTGCCCGGCGGCCTGGATCTGGTCTCCGCGGCTCTTCATTTCGGCGCCGCATTCCTTGAGCAGCGCTTGCATGTCGAGCTTGGCCATGCGGTCGGTCTCGGTCGCCAGGGCGGCCTTGAGATCGATCGACGGGTTGGCGCCGAAGATCTTTCCGGCGAAGAACATCGAGGCGATCAGGCCCTGGCTCTTGGTGTCCTGGTCGTTGCTCAGCGCAATCTGGCTGGCAGCGATGAAGCACTGGAGGTCGTGGTTGCCAGCGCTGGTGGCCGCCTGGGCCCCACCGGCCAAAGCCAAAGCCGCCGACATGACGGAGCCTGCCGCAACGGCAGTCAGGATTCTCATGCGATGTTCCCCCCGGATGGTGAATTGTCGCGGCTTGTCAGAATTCTAGCGTCGATGCCAGTGCTCAGGTCGCGTCAGGGGGCAATTTCCTCGACTATCGATCCGGTACCCGTTGGCGGATGACGAACGAGAGCGCTTCGCCTATCCCGGCGCGATGGCCCGCACGCCCGCAGGAACCCCGCCGCACCCGAAAGGCGCCGAGCGATTCAACGAGGAGCGCGCGGCCTATACGGTGAAGGGCGACGCCCAGCCGGACATTGAAGCCGGTGTGAAAGCGATCCGCGAGACGGTCAGGACGCTCAAGCCTACGCCGGGGGTCTATCGCATGCTCGATGCCCGCGGCGACGTGCTCTACGTCGGCAAGGCGCGGGCGCTGAAGAACCGGGTGGCGAATTACTGCCAGGTGACGGCGCTATCGAGCCGCCTCCAGCGGATGGTCAGCCAGACCCGTAGAATGGAGATCGTCACCACCAATTCGGAGGCCGAGGCGCTGCTGCTGGAAGCGCAGCTGATCAAGCGCTTTCGCCCGCCTTACAACGTGTTGCTGCGCGATGATAAGAGCTTTCCTTTCATCCTGCTGCGCGCCGACCATCCGTTCCCGCGAATCATGAAGCACCGTGGCGCGCGCAAGGCAAAAGGCGATTACTACGGCCCCTTCGCCAGCGCCGGATCGGTCAACACGACGATTAACGCGCTGCAGAAACTGTTCTTGCTAAGGTCTTGTACCGACAGCTTTTTTAGCAGGCGCGACCGGCCCTGCCTGCTCTACCAGATCAAGCGCTGCTCGGCGCCCTGCGTCGGGCGGGTCGACCAAGCCGGTTATGCCGAGCTGGTCCGCCAGGCGAAGGAGTTCCTTGGCGGCCGCTCGGGCGCGGTGCAGCGCGAGATCGAAAGCCAGATGGCCAAGGCGGCGGAGAACCTCGATTTTGAAAGCGCAGCGATGCTGCGCGACCGGCTGCGAGCGGCAACCTTCATCCAGGGCACCCAGGCGATCAACGCCGAGGGTTTGGGTGACGCTGACGTGTTCGCGCTAGCCGCCAAGGGCGGGCAGATCGCCATCCAGGCGTTCTTCGTCCGCGGCGGGCAGAACTGGGGCCATCGCGCGTTCTTTCCCGCCCACATCGCCGACGTGCCCGAGGCGGAAGTGCTCGCCCGGGTGCTGATGCAGTTCTACGAGGAAGTGCCCGCGCCGCGCACGATCCTGGTCGACCGCGAGCTGCCCGAGCGCGAGCTGCTGGAAGAGGCGCTGTGCGAGGCCGGCGGCCACCGCGTGGCGATCTCCGTGCCCCAGCGCGGCGACCGCCGCCGGCTGATGGAGCAGGCTAGCCGCAACGCCGCCGAAGCGCTCGACCGCCGCCTCGCCGAAACCGGCACCCAGGCGAGGATCCTGCGCGAGCTGACCGAATTCCTCGAGTTGCCCGAGGAGCCGCAGCGGATCGAGGTTTACGACAACAGCCATATCCAGGGCGCCAAGGCGGTCGGGGCGATGATCGTCGCCGGGCCCGAGGGCTTCCGCAAAGGTCAGTATCGCAAGTTCAACATTCGCCACGCGCAGACCGACGACGATTTTGGCATGATGCGCGAGGTAATGAGCCGTCGCTTCGGCCGCGCGCTCGAAGAAGACCCCGACCGCGACGGCGACACCTGGCCGGGACTGGTGCTGATCGACGGCGGCAAGGGGCAGATGTCGAGTGTGCGCGACACGCTAGAAGATCTCGGCATCGAGGATGTGCCGCTGATCGCCGTCGCCAAGGGCCCGCATCACGGTCGCGAAGGCCGCGAGGTGTTCCACTTTCCCGACGGCCGCGAGAAGACCCTGCCGCCCAACAGCCCGGTCCTGTTCTACCTCCAGCGGCTGCGCGACGAGGTCCACCGCTTCGCCATCGGCGCGCACCGCGCCAAGCGCAGCCGCGCGATCAGCGCTTCGCCGCTTGACGAGATTCCCGGCATCGGCCCGGCGCGCAAGCGCGCGCTGCTGCTGCATTTCGGCACCGCGGGGAAGGTGCGCGCGGCGGCGCTCGACGACCTCAAGCGCGCGCCGGGCGTCAGCGCGGCGGTGGCGCAGGCGGTGTTCGATTTCTATCATCCGAGCGGCTGATTGACGCTCGCCGCAAATCAAGCCAACACTAACGCTCGTTAGGATTGGGAAGGGCCATGAGGGCGTTTGCAGCGCTTTTGCTCGTCGTTGCCGCAGCGACTTCCGCTTCGGCGCAAACCACTGGATCGACGGTGGGATCGAATACCCAAGGCGCCGAGTGCGAGGCCACTTCCGGCGAGACCCACCCGTGGACCAACCAGGCCTATTCGCCCGAATGCCGCGCGCGCTTTGCCCTGGCCGAGTTCAAGACTCTCGACGAGAAGCTGCGCTTCCTCTCGCCGCCCGGGCCGAAGGAAAAGTCGACGGTCCGCAACGTCGCCGCGGTGCTGCGCTTGCCGTCCATTCGCGGCTCGGACGGCCCCGCGGGCATCGCCCGGGGCGCGGTCGCCACCGCGCTGCCGTCGCCGATCAGCGTCGCCGCCAGCTTCGATCCCGCGATCGCGACGAAGTATGGCACCGTGCTCGGCGAGGAGTTCCGCGCCGCCGGGCTCGGCACGATCCTCGGGCCGGCGTTCGACACCGCGCGCACCTGGCACTTCGGCCGCCTGAGCGAGAGCATGGGCGAGGACCCCTTCCTCGCCGCGGCGATGGCCGGGCCGGAAGTGCGCGCGATCTCGGATCAGGGCGTCGTCGCGACGATCAAGCACTTCGCGGTCTACACCCAGGAAGCCGGCCGGGTCGGCGACCTCCCGAGCGGCTCCGGGCCGTCGGTCGACAACATCGTCGGCGAGAAGGCGCTGCGCGAGATCTACTTGCCGCCGTTCGAGGCGGCGGTGAAGCAGGGCGGGGCGGGCGCGGTGATGTGCGCGTTTCCGCGTATCAACGGCACTTACGCGTGCGAGAACGCGCACCTGTTCGACATCCTCAAGCACGAATGGGGCTTCGACGGCAGCGTCGGGCCCGACTTCCCGAGCGCCCAGCGCAGCATCACCAGGGCCGTTCTGGCCGGGCTCGACAGCGGTTCGTTTGCACCGACGCCGTTCAACGCCGCGCTGGCCAACGAGAAGCCGCTCTCCCAGGCGGTGAAGGACGGCGACGTGCCCGAAGCGCGGATCGACGACATGATCCTGCGCCGCCTGGTGCCGCTATTCCGCCTCGGCCAGTACGACAATCCGCCGGGCAAGGGCGCGGCGGACGTCTCCACGCCCGAGCATAGGCAGACCCCCGCCGAAATCCTCGAGGCTGGTACGGTGCTGCTCAAGAACGACGGCGGCATCCTGCCGCTCGGCAAGCTTGTGAAGAGCATTGCCCTGATCGGCCCGCAAGCGACGGCGGACGCGAACGTGGTCGAGCAAGGCTCGCCCTACGTGAAGCCGACTCATCTCCAGCCGGTGCTGCCGGCGGTGACCCAGCGCGCTGGCGACCGAATCGCGGTCACCTATGCCGTGGGTACGCTCGGTCTCGGCCCGCTGCCGCCGTTCGACCCGGCTTCGGTGACGACTGCGGGCGGCGAGCCCGGCTTTCGGGCCGAGTATTTCGCCAATCCCAATCTCGATTTCAGTGGAACGCCGCTCGGCGCAGCGACCGTGGCCGATCCTTCGCTCGACAAGACCCCGCCAATCGAGGGTCTGCCGAAGGACAATCAGTGGTCGGTCCGCTACACCGGCATGTTCACTCCGGCGGAGAGCGGCGTGCATCGCTTCACGCTGCGTGGCTCGGGCACCGCGCGCTTGCTGGTCGACGGCAAGCCGGCTGCGGGCTTCGAGTGGGCCGACTTCGGCAACGCCGCTTATGCCAACCTCGCTCTGGAGGCCGGCAAGCCGATCCAGCTCGAGATCGACTACACACCGCGCAGCGCGCTCGGCGAGCAAAAGATGACGATGTTCGGCATGGACATGGGCCTGACGCTGCACTTCGGCCACGCGCCGCCGGACGACCTGATCGCGAAGGCGGTTGAGGTGGCCAAGCAGGCCGATGTCGCGATCGTCTTTGCGGGCGAGAAAGTCGGCGAGGGGATGGACCGGCAGTTGGCGTTGCAGGCCGACCAGGACCGGCTGATCGAGGCCGTCGCCGAGGCCAACCCGAACACGGTCGTCGTGCTCAGCACCGGCGGCCCGGTGGCGATGCCGTGGCTCGACAAGGTCGCGGCGGTGATGGAAACTTGGCTTCCCGGAGACGCCTTCGGCCCGGCGATGGCGGCGATGCTCTTCGGCGATGCGGAGCCGGGCGGGCGGCTGCCGGTCACGTTCCCGGCCGACGAAACCCAAGGGCCGGGCACGAAGCCGGACGAGTTCCCTGGCACGATCGACCCGGTGACCGGGCGGCTCGACCAGGCGCATTACGATGAGGGCGTCGATGTAGGCTACCGCTTCTGGGACGACCACGACCAGCAGCCCTTGTTCCCGTTCGGCTACGGCTTCGGCTACGGCGATATTGCGATGGACGGGGTGCAGGTGACCGACGGCGCGGATGGCGGCAAAGTTGTCCGGGTTCATCTGCACAACAAGGGCGAGCGCGCCGCGAGCGCCGTGCCCGAAGTGTATCTGGCCTTCCCCGATGCGGCGCACGAGCCGCCGAAGCAGCTCAAGGGATTCGCCAGGGTCCTGCTTCAGCCGGACGAAGAGCGGGATGTCGACATTGCCTTGCCGGCGGCCTCGTTCCGGTACTGGGATGCCGACAAGGCCGCGTGGACCTCGGGAGGCAGCTACGAGGTGCTGCTCGGGTCCTCGTCGCGCGACATCGTCTGGCGCCAGGGCGTCAGCGCGACGCCGTCGCCCTGAACATCCCTTCCTGCGCCGTGCTGGCGACGAGCCGGCCGTCGCGCGTGAAGATGCGGCCGAAGTTGAGGCCGCGAGCATGGCCGCTCCACGGGCTGTCCATCGCGTAGAGCAGCCAGTCGTCGGCGCGGGCGTCTTCGTGGAACCAGATCGCGTGATCGAGGCTGGCGCCTTTCACGTCGCCGCGAGCGAAGGCAAGGCCATGGGGCAGCAGGCATGTCGCCATCAGCCGCATGTCGCTGAAGTAGGCGAGGACGGCGCGGTGGGTCCGCGGATCGTCCGGCAAGGGCGCGCGGGCGCGGAACCACACATGCTGCTCGGGCAGCGAAGGTTCGCGGCTCAGCAGCCCCGTCGGGTTGACCGCGCGTACCTCGATTGGCCGCGGGCGCAGGATGATGCGCGGGGCGTGGGCCTCGATCTCGGCGCGGTGGCGTTCGAACACCGCGTCCTCGGGCTCGAGAGCCTCCGGTGGTGGCACCTCGGGCATCCGCGCCGACTGGTGGTGCGGCCCGTCTTCGCGGCGCTGGAACGAGACCGAGCAGGCGAGAATTTGCCGGTCCTCCTGCAGCGCCACCACTCGCCGGTTGGCGAAGCTCCCGCCGTCGAAGCCGCGCTCCACGCGATATTCGATGTCTAGCTCCTCGCTGCCGCCGCGCAGGAAGTAGGCGTGGAGCGAGTGCGGCGGGCGGTCCTCGGGCGCGGTCGCCTGCGCCGCGGTCAACGCCTGGGCGATGACTTGGCCACCGAACACCCGGCCGACCCCGTCGCGCCGCCGCGGGCCTTCGAAGCGGTCTCCGCCGAGCGCCTTCAGCTCGAGCAGCCGCAGCAGCTCGGCGACGAGCGCTTCGGGCGTCGGGCCGATCTCAGCCGGCTCCGTGCGCCGCTAGCGCGGCGAGCAGCAGCAGGGCGACGATGTTGGTAATCTTGATCATCGGGTTCACCGCCGGCCCGGCGGTGTCCTTGTAGGGATCGCCGACCGTGTCGCCGGTCACCGCGGCCTTGTGCGCCTCGGAGCCTTTGCCGCCGTGCTGGCCGTCCTCGATGTACTTCTTGGCGTTGTCCCACGCCCCGCCGCCGGCGGTCATCGAGATCGCCACGAACAGCCCGCCGACGATAACGCCAAGCAGCAGCGCGCCGAGCGCCGCGAAGCCGTTCGCCCGGCCGGCAATGGCGGTGATCACGAAGTAGACCACGATCGGCGCCAGCACCGGCAGCAGGCTCGGGACGATCATCTCCTTAATCGCCGCCTTGGTAACCAGGTCGACCGTGCGGGCGTAGTTCGGGCGGCTGGTTCCGGCCATGATCCCGGCGTCGTTCTGGAACTGCTCGCGCACGTCCTTGACCACGTCGCCCGCCGCGCGGCCGACGGCGGTCATACCCATCGAACCGAACAGGTACGGCAGCAGCGCGCCGAGCAGCAGGCCGACGATCACGTACGGATTCTCGAGGCTGAAATCGACCGTCAGGGTCGGGAAGAACTGCCGCAAATCGGTGGTGTAGGCGGCGAACAGCACCAGCGCGGCCAGGCCGGCCGAACCGATTGCATAGCCCTTGGTGACGGCCTTGGTGGTGTTGCCGACCGCGTCGAGCGCGTCGGTCTTCGCGCGCACCGCATCGTCAAGCCCGGCCATCTCGGCGATGCCTCCGGCGTTGTCGGTGACCGGGCCGTAGGCGTCGAGCGCCACGACCATGCCGGCGAGCGCCAGCATCGCGGTCGCCGCGTAGGCGATGCCGATCAGGCCGGCGAGCTGGTAGGCTATGATGATGCCGGCGACGATCACCAGCGTCGGCAGCGCGGTCGATTCCAGCGACACCGCGAGGCCCTGGATCACGTTGGTGCCGTGGCCCGTCTCCGAAGCCTTGGCGATCGAGCGCACGGGGCGGAAGTTCGTCCCGGTGTAGTACTCGGTGATCCAGATGATCAGGCCGGTGATCGCCAGGCCGACGAGGCAGCAATAGAACAAGTCCATGCCGCTGAAATCGCCGACGCCGCCGCCGGTGCCGCCGATCACCGCGTTCATGTCGCCGAGCGCCCACTTCATCATGCCGAAGATCGCGAAGATCGACAGCACCGCGGTGACCAGGAAGCCCTTGTACATCGCGCCCATGATGTTGGTGCCGCCGCCGAGGCGGACGAAATAGGTGCCGATGATTGACGTGACGATGCACGCGCCGCCGATCAACAGCGGCAGGCTCATCAGCACCATCAGGTTGACCCCGGCGCCGGCCAGCAGCAGCGCGGTAAGGACCATCGTCGCGCCGACGGTGACGACGTAAGTCTCGAACAAGTCGGCGGCCATGCCGGCGCAGTCGCCGACGTTGTCGCCGACGTTATCGGCGATCACCGCCGGGTTGCGTGGATCGTCCTCGGGGATGCCGGCTTCGACCTTGCCGACCAGGTCGGCGCCGACGTCGGCCGCTTTGGTGAAGATGCCGCCGCCGAGACGGGCGAAGATGGAAATGAGGGAGGCGCCGAAGGCCAGCGCGGTGAGCGCTTCGACCACCGTGCGGTCGGTGCCGCCGACGGTGTAGCCGCCCGGGCCGGTCAGGTACCAGAAGAACACCGAGATCGCGAGCAGCGCGAGGCCCGCCACCAGCATTCCGGTGATGGCACCAGCGCGGAACGCGAGGGTCAGGCCCTGCTGCAGCCCGCTCTGCGCGGCCGCAGCGGTGCGCACGTTGGCGCGGACCGAAATGTTCATGCCGATGAACCCGGCAAAGCCGGAGAGGACCGAGCCGAGCACGAAGCCTGCGGCGCTGATCGGACCGAGGAAGATCGCGACGATGATAGCGACGATGATACCGACGATGCCGATCGTGGTGTACTGGCGCTTGAGGTACGCCTGCGCGCCTTCCTGGATCGCGCCGGCGATCTGCTGCATCTTCTCGCTGCCGGCCGACGAGCCGAGCACCTGGCGGCTGGTGACGAAGCCGTAAACCACGGCCACCAGCCCGAGCACGATGGCAATAACCACGAGGTTCATCGCAGAAGTTCCCCTGTCAAAAACAAAACACGCGGCACGACGGGATTCCCCGCGGCCGCAGTCGCTGCCGCTCGCTAGAGGTGGAGAAAGCGCCGCGCAAGCTTTTTACGGCGGATTTGCGCGGCCTTCAGGGCTCAGGCGTGCTCGTAGCCGAGGGGGGCTTTGGGCGCCTCGCCGTCGAGCAGCAGCGCCGCGCCTTCAAGTTCGCGCACTTCGCCGATGCGCCAGGCGCTGACCGTGGGCTCGACGCCGGCGGGAAGCGTGAAGAGGAGTTCGTAGTCCTCACCCCAGCGTAGGGCATCGGCGCGGCGGTTCTCAGGCACCGCGATGGGCACGTCGACGGATGTAAGCGCCAACGCCACGCCGCTGGCTTCGGCCATGCGGGATGCGTCGAGCAGGAGCCCGTCGGAGATGTCCATCATTGCGGTGACGAACGGCGCGAGCGCCTCGCCTTCGGCGAGGCAGGCGAGCGGGCGGCGGTAGGCGACACTGTCGGCGCCGGTGGCGTCGCGCAGCGCTTCGAAGCCCGCCATCGCCGCGCCGAGCGGTCCGGTCAGCCAGACGCTGTCGCCGGGCTTTGCGCCGGAGCGTGATGGAACCGGACGATGCGTCGCTCGCCCGATCGCCGTGAGTCCCCAGCAACGCGGCGGACCGCCGGACGAAGTATCGCCGCCGAGCAGCGGAACGTCGTGCCGCGTCAGGGCTTCCGTGAGACCGGCGACGAAGCGTTCGTCGCCCGCGCCGAGCATATGCCCGAGCAGCACCCCAAGCGGCCGCGCGCCTTTGGCCGCGAGGTCCGAGAGGTTCACCGCGACGAGCTTCCATGCCACGTCGGCCGGGTCCTGCCCCGGCAACGTGTGCACGCCTTCGACCAGCACGTCGTGCGTTAGTACCAGCGTCTCGCCGCCGAATTCCAGCACCGCGCAATCGTCGGCCAGCCCGCGCGCGGCGGGATCGCTGGCGAGGGACTTGAGGGAATCGATGAAGGCGCGCTCGGCGCTCACCGCACCGCCTTGGCCACCGCGTCGAGCACGCCGTTGACGATCCGCGCGTCCCGCTCGTCGAAGAACGCGTGGGCGACATCGAGATAAGCGCTGATCACGCTTCCCACCGCCACGTCGGGGCGGGCGAGCAGCTCGTAGGTTCCAGCGCGGAGGACTTGCAGCAGCGTTTTGTCGAGCCGCTCGAGCCGCCAGGTCTCGGTCAGCTTGCCGCTCAGCAGCGCGTCGATCTCCTCCCGCCGGGCGAGGGTGCCGGTGACCACGTCATCGAAGAAATCGACCTCGGCTTCGGCCAGTTGCTCGTCCTCGACCGGGCGGCCGAGTCGGTGCTGGTGGAATTCGTCGAGCAGCTTGGCGCGCGCGGTGCCCTCCATCTCGTGCTGGTAGAGCGCCTGCACCGCCGCGAGCCGCGCGGCGGAGCGCGAGAGGGCGCGGGCGTTGCTCACTTCAGCCGCACCTTTACCGATTGCGCGTGCGCCGGCAGCCCTTCGGCATCGGCGAGCGCGATCGCGGCCGGGCCGATCTTGCCGAGCGCGGTGGCATCCATGGAAATGAAGCTGGTGCGCTTCATGAAGTCGAGCACCGAGAGGCCGCTGGCGAAGCGCGCGCGGCGGCCGGTCGGCAGCACGTGGTTCGGCCCGGCGATATAGTCGCCGACTGCTTCGGGCGTGTGTCGGCCGAGGAACACGCTGCCGGCGTGGCGGATCTGCGCGAACAGCGCCTCGGGGTCGTCGACCGCCAGCTCGACGTGCTCGGCGGCGAGGCGGTTGGCGAGGGCGGGGGCTTCGGACAAGTCCGAGACAACGAGCAGCACGCCGTGTTCGTCCCAGCTCGCTCGCGCAGTGCGCCGGGTGGCTAGCGTCGAGCATTGCACGTCGACGCGGTCCTCGACTTGCTCGGCGAACAGCGCGTCGTCGGTGATCAGGATCGACTGCGCGGAGGGGTCGTGCTCGGCCTGGCT
>JANWHA010000048.1 GCA_025450635.1 Croceibacterium sp.
CTTGTAGCTCGCGGCGGAGGCGGGCGTGCCGCAGGCGGCGAGGGCCGAGGCGGCGGCGCCGGCTCCGAGCCAGGCGAGGAGGGTACGGCGGGTCTGCAATTGGTCGGTCATGGCTTTGACTCTACGTGACATTGTTCGAACAGTTCCTGCCTCCCTATAACCCCGCCGATGCATTTCATGCAACCTCGGGGGCGGCCCGGCGGTCGCGCCGGCGGAGTTTGAGCGGCTGCGGGCCCGATTTCATCACCTTGCGGCGGAACAGCGACGCGCCGCCGCGGATGAACAACACGACCCACAGCGCTTGCCAGCCGATCGCCAGCAGGTGAGGCCACAGGCTGTCCTCGATCGCGGCGCGGGCGAGCATGGCGTACGGCGAGCTTAGCGGGAAGAGGATGGCGACGACCTCCAGCGGCCCACCCGGATCGACCAGCGCGAGGGTAGCGACGAAGAACACGACGATCTGCGCCATTGTCGCTGGCATCGACAGGGTCTGCACCTCGCGCACGGTCGCTGCGATCGAGCCGATGGTGAGGAAGACCGAGCCGATCACGAGGTAGTTCATCGTGAAATAGATCACCGCGAGGCCCAGGTAGAGCGGCCAGCCCACCCCCGGGGTCGGCAGGTTGTGCACGTCGAACCCGCCGAGCATCGCCGGATTCATTCCCGCCAGCTCGATCAGCCCGCCGATCGCCGTCACCCACACGGTTATCCCGACCATCGACACCAGGAACATCGCGAACAGCTTGCCGAAGAACAACGCGTCGACCGGGATCGCTGCGGCGAGGATTTCGATGATCTTGTTCGCCTTCTCTTCGATGAGCGTCGACATCACCATGCCGGTGAGGAAAATCGTGACGATGAACAGCAGCGTCAGCGAGACCTGCGCGGTATGGACCCGGCCGACGCGCTGGCTCGCGCCGCTGGACTTCACGCCGACAGTCTGGACGCCGGGATAGACGGGTTCGTCTTTCGCCAGCGCTCTCGCGGCGATCAAGGAAACCGCCCCCTTCCACTCCTCCGCGCGCCGGGCGGTGGCGGTAAGCACCGGATGCGCGGGGGTGCCGGTCAACACCGCGGCAATGTTGCCTCTGGGCCTCGACAAGGCAGCCCTCGCGTCGAAGCGCTCGCCCGGCGCAAGGCGCCTCAGGACCACCATATGCGGCAGGGTTGGCCCCAGTGTGGGCTGAAGCGCGCCTTGCGCTCGCAGCATGGCATCGACATCGGCCGGCGCCATCGCAACGGCGATGTCGGTCTGGGCGGTGGCGTCGTCGACCCTTTGCCCCACCCCCGCGGCCAGGGTGCCGATCACCAGCGGGAATAGCGGACCGAGCAGGAAAAAGATGAAATAGCGGCTGAACAGGATCGCCACGAAATCGCGCCGTGCGATTACCCATGCGGCTTGCCATAGCGAGAGGCGCGACTTGGGCGTGGCCTCGCCGCTCATCGGGCCTCCGCGGGGCTGTGTTCCTCGAGCGCCTTGGCCGCCGCCTCGCCGGCGATCGAGACGAACGCGTCGTGCAGTCCGGCCCGCTCGATAGACAGCGACAGAATGCCGGCGTCGCCCTCGATCAGGGCGCGCAGCAGCGGCTCGATGCCGGAGTCAGGCAGCGGGAAGTACCAGAACGCGCCTTCATGACGCGCGTCGGCCGGCAAGGCCGCGCGCCACGGGCCGTCATTGCGCGCGGTCTCCAGCCGGACTTGTGCCGGTATGCGGTCGCGGGCGACATCGACCGAACCGGCATAAGGCACTTTGCCGCCGGCGATGATCGCCACGTTCTCGCACAGCCGCTCGGCGTGGGCGATCACGTGGGTCGAGAAGATGACTGTGGCTCCGTTGTCGGCCAGCGAGCGGAGCAGGTTTTCGAGCTTGCCCTGGTTGAACGCGTCGAGCCCGGCAAACGGCTCGTCGAGCACGACCACTTTCGGCTCGTGTACCAGCGTGCCGAGCAGCTGCACGGTCTGCGCCATGCCTTTGGAGAGCTGGCGGATTTGCCGCTCGGCGGCGTAGCCGAGGCCATGGTTCTCCATCAGCTCGCGCCCGCGCTGGCGGCCGACCTTGAGCGGCAGCCCGCGCAACGCACCGAGGAAGGCGATCGCTTCGTAAGCCTTCATCGACGGGTAGAGCCCGCGTTCCTCGGGCAGGTAGCCGATCAGCCGGGCGACGTCGCGCGGGCGGTCGTGCCCGAGGACGCGGCGCGTGCCTTCGTCGGGGTCGATGATGCCGAGCAGCATCCGCAGCATCGTCGTCTTGCCGGCGCCGTTGGGCCCGAGCACCCCGTAGATCGCGCCTTCGGGCACTTCGAGGTCGATTCCGGCGACGGCCAGCGTCCCGTCGAACCGCTTGACCACCCCGCGCGCCTCGATGGCGAGCGGACGCCCGACATTGCGGGTGCTTTCGACCTGGCCTAGCGCGGCATCCATCGCGGCGGGTTACACGGCGCGGGTAAACGCGAGCAAGGGCGAGTGTGGTTAACGCCGTGGAGATCGACGAGTTGAAGCAGCGCCTGACGGCCAGGGCGCGTGAGCTCGGCTTCGTCGCGGTGGGATTCGCGCCCGCAGCGGACGATCCGTTGCGAGCCCGGCGGCTGCAGGAATGGCTCGCGGCGGGCCTGCACGGTGACATGGACTGGATGGAAGCCCGGGCCGAGGTCCGCCAGGGGCCGCAGGCGATGTGGCCCGAGGCGCGGAGCGTGGTCGCGCTCGGCATGAGTTACGCGCCCGACGCCGACCCGTTGGCGCTGGCGGAGCAGCCGGAAAAGGCGCGCATTTCCGTCTATGCCCAGGCGCGGGATTACCACGACACGCTCAAGAAGGCGCTGAAGGCGCTGGCCCGCTGGCTGGTCGAGCAGGCGCCCGCGACGCAGCTCAAGGTATTCGTCGACACGGCGCCGGTGATGGAAAAGCCGCTCGGGGAGGCGGCCGGGATCGGCTGGCAGGGCAAGCACACCAACCTCGTCAGCCGCGAGCACGGTAGCTGGCTGTTTCTGGGCGCGATCTACACCACGCTGCCGTTCGTGCCCGACGCGCCGCACGCGGACCTGTGCGGCACTTGCCGCGCGTGCCAGGACGCGTGCCCGACCGACGCCTTTCCGGCCCCTTACCGCTTGGACGCACGCCGTTGCATTTCGTATCTCACTATCGAGCACAAGGGCCCGATCCCGGAGGAATTCCGTGAGGCGATCGGCAACCGCATCTACGGCTGCGACGATTGCCTGACGGTGTGCCCGTGGAACAAGTTTGCGGAAATGGCGCACCGCCACCGCGATTTCGTGCCGCGCGAAGAGCTGGTCGCGCCGGACCTTGCCGACCTGCTCGCGCTCGACGATGCCGCCTTCCGGGCGAAGTTCTCCGGTTCGCCGATCAAGCGCATCGGCCGCAACCGGTTCGTACGAAACTGCCTGATCGCAGCCGGGAACAGCGGCGAGCGCGGATTGGCGGCTCACGCGAGAGAGCTGACCGGTGATCCGGACCCGGTGGTCGCCGAAGCAGCGGCCTGGGCACTGGCCAAGATCCTCCCCGAGCTCGCTCGGGGAGGTGGCGCGCGGCGCAGCTGCGCGACGGAGGGGTCTTGCGCGGATCACCCCTCCACCACCAACCCTGCGGGTTGGCGGTCCCCCTCCCCGAACAAGCTCGGGGAGGATTAGAGCATCGCTTTGAGCTCGGTCCCGCTGTCGAGCAACTGCTCGGGTGGGATCGCCGCGCGGGCTTCAACCAGCCTGCGGCCCTGCGCATAGTCCTTCGTGCGGTTGACGCAATCGAGTGCGATCACCCGGCCTTCCTTGAGATAGACGACCGAGAAGCTGCGCTCGGCCGGATCGCCGCGCAGGACGGTGGCGTCGTGTCCCAGGCTGAGACCGACCGTCTGCAACCGCAGATCGTATTGGTTCGACCAGAACCACGGCAGCGCGTCGTAGGGCTGCGGATCGCCGCAGATCGCCCGGGCGGCGCACGCGGCCATGTCGTGGGCGTTCTGCACGCTTTCGAGGCGGATCACCGCACCGCCGGCATAGCGGTTCACGTGAGCCGCGCAGTCGCCGATGGCGTAGATGTCGGGCAGGCTGGTGCGGCAGTATTCGTCCACTTCGACCCCATTGGCGCCGGCCGCGCCGGCGGCGATCAGCGGCCCGATTGCAGGCACCACGCCGATGCCGACGATGAGGATGTCGCAATCGATCGTTTCGCCGCTCGCCAGCGTCACGCCGGTGACCCGGTCGCCGTCACCCTCGATGGCGGTAACTCCGGTGGACAGTCGCACCTCGACGCCGTGCCGACGGTGCTCCTCCTCGTAGAAATGCGACAAGTCCTCGCCCGCGACACGGCTGAGCACGCGGTCCTCCATTTCGAGCAGCGTCACCTTGCAGCCGCGCTTGCGCAGCACGGCCGCGGCTTCGAGGCCGATATAACCGCCGCCGACGACCACCACTTCGTCGGCCCCGGCCTCCAGCTCGGCCTTGATCCGGTCGACGTCGGCCTTGTCGCGCACCGCGTGGATTCCGCCGAGATCGGCCCCGGGGCAGGAAAGGCGCCGCGGATCGCCGCCGCCCGACCAGATCAGCGTGGTGTAACCGACCGTTTCGCCGCCGGCGATGGTCAACTCCTTCGCGACCGGGTCGATTTTCGTTACCGCTGCGCCGAGTTGAAGCTCGATCCCGCGGTCGGCCCAGAAGGTTTCCGGGCGGACCAGCATCCGCTCGAACGGCTTCTCGCCGGCGAGATATTCCTTGGACAGCGGCGGCCGCTCATACGGCGGCGCGGTGTCGCGCCCGAGCATCAGGATCGAGCCGGCAAAGCCCCTTTGGCGCAGGGCGATCGCGGCCTGCGTCCCGCCGTGCCCGGTGCCGACGATCACAAGATCGGCGTTGCTCATCCACGCGGGCTTGGCCAAATCGCCACGCGCGTCAAGCACCGATCAGCGTTTGAGGATGTTGCGTGCCTGGCTGGCGATCTGCGCCAGCATCGCCGGGGCGATCGGCGGCGCGGCCTGCGCGCGCCTGACCATCGCGCGGAACTGGTGGATCGCCTCGGCGTGCCCGCTCGCCCAGGTCTCGATGAAGCCGAGCAGGTCCTGCTTCGCCGCCTTGCGCCGAGCGAGTGCGCGCAGGAATTCGAGCCGCATCTGCTGGAAATCGCGCGCCAGGCCGGCGACCAGCAGGCGCTCCCACGGGTCCGACGGGTTCATCACCGCCGCCTTCGACTGCGCCCAGTCGAGCCCGAGCCGGGCGCCGAGATCGACGAAGCCGCGCGCCAGCATGGTGGGGGCGATGCCGCTTTCCTTGGCGAGGTGCGCCAAGCCGATCGCCCCGTCCATTGCGAACAGCCGGGCGACCATCCGTGCGGGCTTGGCCGGCGCTCCCATGGCGGTTAGCTCGACCGCGATCCGTTCGGCATGGTCGCGGGCTTCGGTTTCGAGCAGGTCGTCGACCTGCCGGCCAAGCTGGCCAACCGCCGATGCGAGTTCGGCGATGAAGGTCGACGGCGGAGCCAGCCCACCCCCGGCGCGAAGCAAGTCGGCCATGTGGCTGCGCAAGGCGAGCGCGGTCTGCTCGAACAAAACCAGGCGCGCGGTCTCGGGCATCCGTCCGGTATCGAGCGCGTGCCACACTTCGTCGAGCCCGAGCAGCGCGCTCGCCGACACGAACGCCGAGCAAACCTGATCGAGGCTGGCGCCTTCCTCCTCGGCCAGCTCGAACGGGTGGACCAGGCCCATGCGGTTGACGACCTTGTTGGCGACGACCGTAGCAATCAACTGGTTGCGCAGCCGGTGATGGAGAATGCGGCTGCGGAAGGGGCCTTTCATTTCGTCCGGGAAATCGCCGAGGAGCAGCGGCTCGAGGGCGGGGTCATGCGCCAGGTCGCTCGTCTCCATCGCGTCCTGCAGCGCGAGCTTGGTGGTCGACAGCAGGACCGCGAGTTCGGGGCGCGTCAGCCCGCTTCCTTCCAGCGCTCGCCGGGCGAGGGCCTCGCCGCTGGCGAGCCCCTCGGTGTTGCGGTCGAGTCCGCCGAGGTCTTCCAGCGTCTCGATCAGCCGGATTTGTGAGGCGACCGCGTTGGCGCCGCCTGCCTGGCCGATCGACAGTGCGAGCGCCTGCAGCCGGTTGTCCTCCAGCACGAGCCGGGCCACGCTGCCGGTCATCGCGACCAGCAGCGAATTGCGCCGTGTTTCGGAAAGTTGGCCGGCCCGCCGTGCGGCGTTGAGGGCGATCTTGATGTTGACCTCGTTGTCTGAGCAATCGACCCCGGCCGAGTTGTCGATGAAGTCGGTGTTGATGCGTCCGCCGGCGAGCGCGAACTCGATGCGTCCGGCCTGGGTGACCCCGAGGTTCGCGCCTTCGCCGATCACCTTGGCGCGCAGCTCGGCGCTGCTGACCCGGACTGGGTCGTTCATGGGATCGCCGACCTGGGCGTTCGCCTCGATGCTCGATTTGACGTACGTGCCGATGCCGCCGAACCACAACAGGTCGACCGGGCTTTTGAGGATCGCGTTGATGAGCCCATCGGGATCGAACTCGCGGCTCTCGGTTCCGAGCGCGGCGGCGGCTTCCTTCGAAATCGCAATCCGCTTCATCGTCCGCGGGTAGATGCCGCCGCCCTTGCTTAGCAGCTTGGCGCCGTAGTCCGCCCAACTCGAGCGTGGCAGCCTGAACAGCCGCTTGCGCTCTTTCCAGCTCACCGCCGGGTCGGGATCGGGATCGATGAAGATATGCCGGTGGTCGAACGCGGCGACCAGCTTGAGCGCCTTCGACAGCAGCATGCCGTTGCCGAACACGTCGCCCGACATGTCGCCGCAGCCGGCCACGCGTACCGGCTCGGCCTGCACGTCGATGCCCATTTCGAGAAAATGGCGCTGGACGGAGATCCACGCGCCCTTGGCCGTGATGCCCATCGCCTTGTGGTCATAACCGTGCGACCCGCCGGAGGCGAACGCGTCGCCGAGCCAGAAGCCGTGATTCTCGGCGATGGCGTTGGCGAGGTCGGAAAAGGTCGCGGTGCCCTTGTCTGCCGCCACCACGAAATACGGATCGTCGCCATCGTGCACGACGACGCACGGCGGATGCACGACCGCGTGGCCGACGATGTTGTCGGTCAGTGAGAGCAGGCTGCGAATGAAGCATTCGTAGCTCGCCCGACCTTCGGCGAACCAGGCGTCGCGGTCGTCGCGCGGGTCCGGCAACTGCTTGGGATAGAACCCGCCCTTGGCGCCGGTCGGCACGATGACGGCGTTCTTGACTCGCTGCGCTTTCATCAGCCCGAGGATCTCGGTGCGGAAGTCGTCACGCCGGTCCGACCAGCGGATGCCGCCGCGCGCGACCGGGCCGGCCCGCAGGTGAATCCCCTCGACCCGGCGCGAATAGACCCAGATTTCGCGCCACGGCACCGGCTTGGGCAGGCCCGGCACTTGGGCCGAATCGAACTTGAAGGCGAGCGCCTCGCCGGCGGCCGGGGCAAACGCGTTGGTGCGCAGGATCGCGCCGACCGTCGCCCAGTAGAGGCGCAGCAGACGATCATCGTTGATTGCCGCGACATGCGCCAAGCCCGCGCGGATGGATTCGTGCGCTTCCGCGCCCGCCAAGTCGCGGTCGCCGGGGAAATCCGGGTCGTGACAAACATACATCAGACGAACGAGGCCGCGGGTGACGTCGGCCGCCCCGCGCAACGCATCGACCACCGTGTAGATCGTGAATGGCAACCCACCCTGGCGCAGGTAGCGGTAGAATGCGCGCAGCCAGTTGGCCTCGCGCGCGGCAAGTTCGGTGCCGATCACCAGCCGATTGAACACGTCGTCCTCGGCCAGGCCGTTCAGCACCGCCGAGATCGCCTGCTCGACGATCTCCGCTCGCTCGAGCAGCAGGGCGCAGTCGTCGCCGCGGTTGAGCAGCAGCTTGAAGTCGTGGATCGTCGCGCGTTCGCCATTCCCGAGCTCGGTCGGCAGCTCCGACAGGACGCGAAAACCGAAGTTCTCGAGCGCCGGGACGGCGTCGGACAAGGGCATCGAACCGCCCTGCTGATAGATCTTGAGCCGCAGCTCGTTCTCTCCGTCGCCTTGCCGATGAGAGAGCCGCACGTCGCGCCCGAGCGGGCGATCGGGATCGAGCGCGGACAACTGGCGCAGGCGATCGATGTCGCGCGCCGCTTCGGCCGGGCCATAAGCGTTCCGGTACGCCGGCGGGAAGGCCTCGGCGAAACGCGCCGCCAGGGCAGCCGCGCGGCCCGGTTCCTCCTTGCTGAGAAGCTCAGCCTCGACCGCTTCGCGCCAGCCGCGCAGCATGTCCTGCAGCCGGCGATCGAGCGCCTGGGCGTCGGGCGTATGCTCGTGGCCGCGGAAATCGAGCACGTAGCGCAGCATCGCCAGTTGGCCGCCTTCGACCATCAGGCTCCAGTCGAGCGTGTCGGCCCTGGTCCCGTCTTCCACCAGCGCCTGGATCTGCAGCCGGACGCCGGTCGACAGCATATCGCGCGGGAGCCACACGAACGCGAACAAGTGGCGCGCGAGAGGCGCGGAAACCAGCTCCACGCGCGGGCGGGCGCGGTCGGCGAGCGCCATCATCGCCGTCGCCACGCGGGCGATATCGGCCTGCGAGAAGCCGATGATGAGATCATGCGGCAGCGTGGTGAGCGCATGCACGAGCGCCTTGGCATCGTGGCTCGCGGGAGCGAAGTCGAATTCGCTGATCGTGGCGGCGAGCTGCCGGCGCAGCAACGGGACCTCATCCGGAGGCGTGGCGAGCGCGGCGCTGGTCCACACGCCGGCGTGGACCGACAGCGCCTCCACGCGTCCCTTTTTGATCCGCGGCACGATGAACAAGTCGAGCGGAACGCGCCGATGGACCTTCGACAGGCGGTTTGCCTTGACGATCAACGGCGCCCGCGCGCCTTTGGCCTCCAACCAGGCGAAAGCGCGCGCGTAGCTGTCGTCGGCAAGAAGATCGCGGGCGCTCTTGCGGCAGATGCCGAGCTGTTCGCTGTTGCTGCCGTCACGATGATGCGTGACGTGACCGAGCAACGTCAACATGCCGCCGGCGAGCCAGCGCAGCAGCGCGGCGCCCTCGGGGTCGTCCATGCCGGCGGCGTCCGCCTCCATCCGCGCGGTCATCTCGGGCCAGTCGGCGACCGCCGCGCGGACGTCAGCCAGCGTCGTCGCGAGCGCCTTCTCTAAAATTCGCCGGTCCTTCGCGTCGACCCGCGCGGTCTCGACGTAGATCATCGATTCCCGCTTCGCCGCCGATTGAGCAATGGCGGACAGTTTGCCCGCGGAATCGCGGCTGACCGGAACGATCGGGTGGACCAGCTGATCGATCGTCAGGCCCTCGGCGGCGATCGCCGCGGCGACCGAATCGACCAGGAAGGGCATGTCGTCGTTGACCACCGCGATGCGCATGAAGCGGCTGCCGGGCGCGGTCTGGAGCACGACCGACGGCTGTTTGTCGCCGCGGACGAGGGCCGCCTCGAGCAGGAACTCGGCGGCGTCGGCAAGGCGTTCGCCAGTCAGCGCGGCCTCGCCCGGCAACAGCGAATCGGCCATCCGCTCGCGCAGCGCGCGGACGAGCGCCGTGTGCGGCTTCGAGAGCTTGGTTTTCCCTTCGCCGTCGCTCGCCGCCATGCCTGTCACGCCTTTCGTTACATTTGAAACGACTTTGCCGGCGCTTTAGGCGGCGAGAGCCGCCATCGTCAACTCGACTGAGCGCCTTCGCGCGGCCGGGTCATAGGTCGCTCCGGAAACGATGATTTCGTCCGCCCGCGTCCGCTCGACGAACCGGCCAATCCTGGCCGCGACGGTTTCCGGCGAGCCGACCGCGCGGGCGACCGCCAGTCGTTCGATCATCGCCTGCGCGGATTCGGGCAGCGACCGGCGATAACCAGGCACAGGGGGCGGCAGCTTGCCCGGATCGCCGCTGCGCAGGCGCACGAATGCCTGGTCCTGCGACGAGGCGAGCAGTTCCGCCTCTTCGTCGGTCTCGCCGCAGATCACCGTCATCGCGGCCATCACGTGCGGTTCGGTCAGCGCGGCCGACGGGCGGAAGTGCTGGCGGTAAGCCGCGAGCGCGGCGTCCAGATGGTCCGGCGCGAAATGGCTGGCGAACGCGTATGGGAGGCAGAGCTGGGCGGCAAGCTGGGCGCCGAACAGGCTCGAGCCGAGCATCCACAATTCGACCTTGGCCCCGAAGCCGGGAGTCGCCTTGATCGGCAGCGCCACGTCGCCGGTGAGCAACGCGCGCAGCTCGACGACATCTTGCGGAAAGTATTCGGCAGCGCGCCCGGCATCCTTGCGCAGCGCCTGAAACAGGATCGGCGCGGCGCCCGGCGCACGGCCGAGCCCCAGGTCGACGCGCCCGGGAAACAGCCCATCCAGCGCGCCGAACTGCTCGGCAATCACGAATGGGTTGTGATTGGGCAGCATGATCCCCCCGGCGCCGATGCGAATGGTCGATGTGCAATGGCCGATATGCGCCAGCACGACCGAGACGGCGCCGCCGGCGACGCCTTCGGTCCCGTGGTGCTCGGCGACCCAGAAGCGCTTGTAGCCCGCCGCTTCGGCCGCCGCGGCAAACTTTCCGGCCTCGGCCAGCGCCTCGTTCACGCCGCTGCCTTCGCGCACCGGGACGAGGTCGAGGACCGAAAGGGGGATCATTGTCCCGAGCCGCCGATCTGCGCGAGATAGCCCTTGGCGCTGGCCGCCTCGGGCGAGTTCGCCGCCACCGCGATGACCGATTGCCAGCTCTTGCGCGCGGCCGGCTCGTCGCCGGCCAGCTCGGCGATGACGCCTGCTTCGAGGCCGATAGCCGGATTGGTCCCGTCGAGCGCGCCGGCGGTCTCGATCTGCGCTTGGGCCGCGGTCAGATCCCCCATTCGCCGCGACAGAGTCGCCGAGAGCAGCCACACGTCCACGTCCTGCGGCGCATCCGCGCGCGCCTGCTCGAGCGCCTTGGCGGCCTCGTCATCGCGGCCAGCGGCGACCAGCGCGCGAGCTTTGTCTGCACCGATCGACCCGGCGAGGGCCTTGTCGCCGGCGAGCGCGGCGTCGGCCACGGCCTTGTCGAGCTCCGTCAGCGCGGCGGCTACATCTTTGCCGGCGAGCGCGGCATTTCCCGCCATCGCTCCGAGACGAGCGCGCGAGACGTGATCGCTCGGCAGCGCCGCGTCGCGGGCGGCGAGAAAGGCGTCGTGGGCAGCGTTCCATTGCTGCAAGCTGGCGTAGGCCTGGCCGAGGCACTCCTGCGGCTGCGCGCGGGCGCTGGCGTGCGTTTCGCCAAGCCACTTGCTGGCGAGCGCTATAGCGGCCGTGGGGTTCGATTGCGCCTGATCCAGGCATGCCTTGAGGCGATCCCCCTGGGGCGGGACGGCCGCGGCGTGAGCAACGAGAAGGGCGAGGGCGGGAAGCAGCATGGCGCTCGTTCAGTTCAACGCGGTAACGGTTCGCAGCAACAGGGCAATGTCCTGCTCGCGTGAGAGGCGATGGTCGCCGCCTTTGACCAGGGTGACCTGCACGTCCTGTGAACGCAGGCACGCCGCGAGGCGGAGGGAGATTTCCGGCGGCACCTCAGTGTCATCCTGACCATGCAGCAGCCGCACAGGACCGTCGAACGGAATCGGACCGCTGAGCTGGTGCAGGGTCTGGCCATTGGCCCAGAACCCTGGATGGACGGGAGTCGGCTCGGGGCCGTAGGCATTTTCGAGCCACAGGGTCTCGCCGGCGGCCAGCCGCCCCTTCTGATCCGCCGAGTAGCCCCAATCGGTGAAGTCCGGCGCTGCCGCGATCCCGACCATTGCGAAGACCCGAGCGCCCAACGCGCGCGATGCCAGCAGCATCAGCCATCCGCCCATCGACGAGCCAACCAGCACGACAGGCCCTTCAGTCCGCGCCTCGACCAGCTCAACCACCTCTTTGCACCAGCCGCTCAAGTTTGCGTCGGCGAAATTGCCGGGGCTCTGACCGCATCCGGAGTAGTCGAGCAGCAGGCAAGCACGGCCTGCCCGCTCGGCCCAGCCAAGCAGGGCGGTTGCCTTGCTACCCGCCATGTCCGACATATAGCCCGGCAGGAA